>NZ_SOHB01000067.1:0-111564 GCF_004403055.1 Cryobacterium sp. TMT1-19 | reverse complement strand
ACTTGATCGGTCTTTCCAAGAATCACGCGGTGGCCGCCTTACATCGGTGCAACACGCCCATCAGGGCCGGGGGTTACACCACGCTATTGGACGCAACCGGTCCCTCTTGAAAGCTCGAGGCCTTTGGCGTCGCGCATCTTGCACGTTGCAATCCGATTCGTATCCGAGGTGTCTTGAAACCTAAGTGTGTCGAAACACATGGGATACGAGACACTCGGGCCGCTGTGGAGTCTGCGAGCTCAGCTCAATGGGTCATCAAGCGATCGCACAATACCGGGTTCGGAAGGTGACATGGGTGGCCCTCCTGTAGCCGTTACTTTGGACTGTTTCTGCGTTGTTTGCGATACGGAGGCTGGATGACGGGTTGTGTGACAGTTTCTGTCTTCCTCGCGGGTGAGCCGCCTCTGTCGCGCAATCGAACGTATAAATGACAGGGGTCAGCATGCTCGTCGGGTACATGCGGGTTTCGAAGGCCGACGGGTCGCAGAGCACTGACCTGCAGTGGGACGCACTCCTGGCGGCTGGCGTCGATCAGGGCAACCTCTATGAGGACCGTGCTTCCGGAAAGAAGGACGATCGTCCGCAGCTGGCGGCCTGCCTGAAAGCTCTCCGCGAGGGGGACGCTCTCTTGGTGTGGAAGCTCGACCGTCTCGGTCGAGATTTGCGCCACTTGGTCAATACGGTGCATGACCTCACCGACCGCGGTATCGGCCTCAAGGTGCTCACCGGAGAGGGCGCAGCGATCGACACCACGACCGCGTCCGGCAAGCTCGTCTTCGGAATCTTCGCGGCTCTCGCTGAGTTCGAGCGGGCGCTCATCTCTGAGCGCACTGTCGCCGGGCTCGCCGCAGCGCGAGCACGGGGGAGGACGGGCGGGCGGCCCTTCAAGATGACGCCAGCGAAGGTGCGCCTTGCCATGGCCGCGATGGGGCAGAAGGAAACGAAAGTCAGCGACCTGTGTAAGGAGCTCGGGATCACTCGGCAGACGCTGTACCGCCATGTTTCACCGGCGGGGGAGCTGCGGTCGGACGGTGCGAAGCTCCTCTCGAAAAAGTAGTGGCCTGACCTGGTCACTGTCAGATGGGAACCTTCACCGGGACACTCGGCGACATAGTTCCTGCCGGAGGCACGGGTCTGTTTTGATGGCCTTATGGCAATCTTCTTCTTTGACGGTGACCAGACGCTGTGGGATTTCCAGGCGATGATGAGGCGGGCCCTGACAGCCACGATCGGCGAGCTTCGCAGGCTTCGGCCCGGGATCGGAGGAGATATGAGCGTCGAGGCGTTCGTCACCGACAGGGAGGTCGTCGCGGAACGGTTGCGGGGCCAAGTGAGCAACCTAGAGCAGGTGCGGTTCGAGGCCTTCAAGAAGAGCCTCGCCCGCGGGAAAGGTTGGTGCCATGCTGGTGGGCGCGGTTGACCGTGGAATCCACCGACACCTCCCAATTGATCAGCCCGGCGGCGTCCGCCCGGGCCAGCAGCGAAGCAAGGGCCTTGTCCCAGGTCCCGTCGGCACTGTAGCGGCGGTGGCGTTTCCAGACCGTCTGCCACGGCCCGAAGTGCGGCGGCAGGTCCCGCCACGGGATGCCGGCCCGATACCGGTAGATGATCCCCTCCGTCATAAGACGGTGATCCTTGAACGGACGGCCCAACTTCCCCGCCGATTCAGGCATCAACGGGGCAATCTGCTTCCACTGGGCATCCGACAACACGGCGTAACGAGGGCTCACTCCTCCATCCTGCCGATGAACAGCCCATCATTGGGAGACACGCCCTAGCGGTCACGGTCCAGGTGAAGCCGGTTCCCCAATTCGGAACCGGCGACGTCGATGCCTCCCGAGACCGGGGCATCATCCCCAGCCGTCGCCGGTTCCACCTTTCTGAAGCCAACTCAGCCGTAGGTGGCTCCGCCCGGGCGCTCAGCCGCAGCTCAGCCGGTGCTATCGAGAATCAGGCGCGCCGCTTCCGTTGGTTGGTCCCAGTGCGGGAAGTGACCGCAGTTTTCGAACCAGTGCAGCGTTGCATCCGGGAACAGCTCCGTGGCCCGCGCCGCCTCACTGGGAGCGGTGACCTTGTCCTTCCGCCCCCATCCAATGACCACTTTGCCCTTGAGTGAACCGGCCGGTGCGCCTTCCTGGCGGGGTCCGTGAATCAGCGCGTTGAGGGCCGGGTCCAGGCTGGTCGATGTCTTGAACCCGCGAAGCTCGTGCAGGACCAGATCCTGTGGCAGCTTCCAGGGGTGGGCGGAGAACTGTGCCAACAGGGCCGTGCGGCCCACAGGGTTGCCCGTGAGGAAGGGGAGCGCCGGTTGGATGCGGCGCACCAGTGCGACGGATGCCTTGATGCTTGCACCAAAGATCGCTGCCTGGCGGTCATTCCAGAATCCACCAGGGTCCAGTGCGACCGTGGTGCCAGCGTGCCCTCGGCGTGCCATTTCCATCACCATCCGGGCGCCCATGGAGCTGCCTACCAGATCAAGGTCACCCAGTTCCGCGTCGCGGATAAAGGCTTCGACGGAATCGGTCAGCGTGGCAATGGTGGTTTCGCCGGTCAGCGGCGCGGATTCGCCGCAACCGGGGAGGTCGACGGCGATGACATCGCGTTCAGCGGCCAGCGCCGGGATTACCGGGTTCCAGTTGCCAATACTGGAACCGAGCCCATGGATCAGGAGGAGTGGCTTACCGGAGCCTTGCCGGGTTGAGTGCAACATGACTTCACTGTAGGGGCAGTGCAACATATCTGGCCAGAGGTTATCTGGCCAGAGGCCCGACGGCACAGCGATACGCCGTTAGGCAGCGCATCCAACATGTCTTGGATCAAACACATCTCAGGTCGAACACGCCTCAGGCAGGGGCGAAGAGTTCCAGCGCCACGTTGTCGGGGTCCCTGAATTCCAGGATGTAACCGGCTCTTCATAATTGAGGGTGTAGTTGGAGCCTGAATCCTCCGGTTTCCAGGAGTGAGCGGGCGACATAGTTGGCGAGGTTGCGGAATCTCAGGGCTGATCCGCGGAGGTGTTCGAGGCGGCATTGGATCGCCTCGGTGGGCCCGTTGGAGGTGCCGGGCCGGTCGAAGTGCGCCAAGACGTCTGCGGCTCGTTTCTTGAGGGTGCGTCCGAGGGTGACGAGCTCGGTGAGGGCGGCCGGGACGCCGTGGCTGACCGATTCGATGAGCTTCTCCATCGACTCCCGTCCCTTGATTCGGTCCTCGTCTCGGTAGGCGTTGATCATCCGCTGGTAGATGCCCCAGGTCGCTTCGACCTGCACGTGCGTTTCGGTGGCGAACAGGTCGGTCAAACGTTGTTGCTGTTTGTCGGTGAGCAGGTCCGCGCCGGTGTGCAGGGTGCGCCTGGCGGAGTAGAGCGGGTCGCCTTTGCCCCCCCCGATGCCCGTGGACGGCGGCTGGACGCGGCGCCGGCAGCCGTCAAGGGCGTCCCCGGCCAGACGCACGACGTGGAACGGGTCCATGACCGCCATGGCGCCGGGTAGTTCTTCGGTGGTGGCGGTTTTGAAGCCGGTGAACCCGTCCATCGCGACGACTTCCACGTCGTCTCGCCAGGCCGGTCGGCGAGCCAGGTCCTGAACACTGCCTTGGAGCGTCCCTGGACCATGTCCAGCAGCCGCGACGGGCCCGTCCCATCGCGGATCGGAGTGAGGTCAATGATCACAGTGACGTACTTGTCGCCCCGGCGGGTATGCCGCCAGACGTGCTCGTCCACGCCGATCACCCGCACCCCGTCAAACCGTCCCGGATCATCGATCAGGGCCCGTTTGCCTTCCGCCAGGACCGCGGTGTTCGCGGTGTTCCAGGCCACGCCCAGGCCCTCAGCGACCCGGGCGACGGTCAGATGCTGACACACGATGCCCGTCAGCGCCCACCGCAGGCCCCGCCGGGAGAGTTTCGCCCGCGGTTCAGCGACCTTCGTGGTGTCCTGCCGCCACACATGCCCGCACCCGCCGCAGCGGGAGCGGCGTACCCGGACCAACAGCGTGGTCGGACGCCAGCCCATCGGTTCGTGCGCCAGCCGACGAGCCACCGTGTCTCTCGCTACACCTCGGCACCCGCACCGCCGGCACCACTCATCCGTGTCGACCACTCGACACACCAGCACCGCACGAGCCGGCTCAACGAGCTGCCCCACCGCTTCGAGGCCGAGCTCATCAAGGCGGCAAAACGTGGTCAGGTCAGGGGCATCAAAGGTAGCGTTGAACACGTCGAGGTCGTCCGGATGGACAGCGTAGGAACTTCCATCATCGGAAGACCTCGACGCCTACCCCGCGACCGACGCGCCACCTTCCTACACCCTCAATTGCGAAGAGCCCTCAATCAGAGATCCTAAAAAATGTGACCGTAATCCGAAATGGTGCTCAATCGCAGCTTGGGTAGGCAGTCCCATCGATCCGCAAGAGGGACGGTGACCGGGACACCCGCTCGGATGAAGAGCGCCGAGGGTCGATCTGTCATTTTCCGAAGTCGTCCACCCAATGTCCATGGTGTTCTCCGGGTTGTGCAGGCGAGTGTGAACACTGGCTTTTCCGTGCTCCTCTGCACGGCGCACGTTCAGGCGGCGGTGTCCCCGGCGCGCTTGATTGCCCGGTAGACCGTGGACCTGGCGACGCTGAAGAGTTCAGCGATCTGCGCGGTCGTGTGTTCGCCCCATTGGTAGACCTCGACCAGGTGCTTCTCCTGCGCCGGAGACAGTTTGGGTTGTTTGCCACGGAGCCGGCCGGCCGCTTTGGCGACTTGCATGCCTTCGCGGGTGCGAGCTCGGATGAGGTCGGCCTCGAATTCAGCGACCATCGCGAGCACGTTGAAGAGGAGTCTACCGACCGGGTCGGTGGGGTCGTGAACGGAGCCGCCGATGCTGAGCTTCACTTCACGCAGGGTGAGGTCGTCGACAATGTCTTTGGCATCGCGAAGTGAACGTGCCAGCCGGTCGAGCTTGGTCACGACGAGGGTGTCGCCGGCCCGGCATGCGGCCAGCGCTTCGCGAAGACCTGGCCGGGCCCGGTTCGTTCCGGTGAGGCCTTGATCGGTGAACGTCTTTTGGAGTGAGACTCCGAGGGCGGCGAGGGCGTTCTTCTGGGCGGTGAGGTCTTGGTCGTTGGTGGATACGCGTGCGTAGCCGATAAGCATTCCGGTCATGCTTCAGGAGTGTACCGTTTAGCCCCCCTTCACCGGGCATTTTCTCGGGCGGGGCATACGGGAATCGGACGCTCCCGGAACTATGCGGATCACCTTCGGCGCTCCGTGAGCGTTCGGGTGTCCCGGTGACCGTCCGGCTTGCGGGCGCTCGGCCAGGTGGCGCGTAGCGGCCGACCCGACCTCTCGAGCGGCGCATCGCGCCCTGGAGACATCCCGTGCCAACCGACTCTGAGAGATGATGTCATCTTTCGAAGAGGGTGAGCCAGATCCATAGACCGGACAGGAGGACGGAGATTCCAAGGCCGACGCTCAGTCGCAGCCAGATCGGTCGAAGCCACGGCGTGAGCGCCAAAGCCGCGAACATGAGAAGCCCTGCACCAAGCGCCACGTTTACCGCGGCCGGCGCACTCGGTGACGCAAACCCACCGGGGTCACCAAGGCACCCGTCAATCCCGCACCGGTCGAAGCCAACCAAGCGAGCCGCCACATATCCAGGAGCGAAGGCGAGGGGCACCGTCCAGACGAGGTGCAGACTGTTCCGGCTGAAATGAGGCCGCATGAACCGAGGGCCAGGCTTTGCTCCGCGCGGCTGTGTCGACATGCCGCAAGAGTAGAGGTAGCACGTCGCGTTCGCCGGCAAGCTGGACCACCGAGACCGAATCGTTCGTTGAAGGTTCCTCTTGCGGGGAACATCACGACAGTGGGCACTTCACTCTTGGGTTATAGGACGCTGACGCCCCGGAGCGTCGTGGGTGTACAACTCAGTGCGCCAAATAGCGATCAAAGAACGCCGCCACAGAGCGCAAAAAGTCACACTCAACCAACGCCGACGACCAGGTAGATGCGCCAAATAGCGATCACATTTCGCCGCCACATAGCGCCGAAAGTCACAGATCTGCAAAGGCGACAAGAGAGAGTCGTGAGACACCTCATATCCCTAGGGTTACGAGACGCTGTAGTTCTCCCGGACAAAAATAGTCGGTTCCAATGGCATTGCAGTTGTCCGCACTTTGTACCCAGTTCAGGGTGCACTTCTAGCGAGGCTGTAGGCGGTGGATATCGTGTGCCTTAGGTTCTTCGGTGTGGGGCATATGCCTGACATATCTCTTCGAGAACACTCAGAGCTGAGCTGATTCTGCTCTTGGTGAACTACCACAGAAACTGGGATTCAATGAACATCCGTAAGTTCAAGTGGGTCTACCCAGTGAATCGCCCATTCCTTAGGCGTGCTGCTGTGGTCTTCGGCGTAGCTCTGACGCTGACGACCACTGGGTGCACGTCAGACGCGCAACAGACCGAACCAGCACCTTCGTCATTTGCATTCTCGGGAGTTACGCCACCAACGCCAGACCCGCTCTTGGCGTACGCCCAGAACCCACCCGTAATGGTGGCAATGGCTCGAGCGGAAACCGCTCTGACTCAAGAGTGCATGACGCAGTTTGGCTACGAATTCAAGCCCGAAATGGATTTTGACAAGTACGCCGAAAGTTTCCTGGTATCCGATGCGCGACTCTACGGTATTACGGACCCTGTGGTGGCAAAGGTGTACGGGTACTTGCCCGCGCCCGGCAATTCGGCCATTCCAAACGCCAATGCCGCGCTTGCGGGTCCCAACTTTGATCTTGTCCTGATCGGCGTCGACAATGGCGAGGCCCCGACTCCCGAGGTTCTGTCGAAATCGCCCGGTACGTTGGGGGGAATTGAAATTCCCGCTGGCGGATGCCTCGGCGATGCTCGGCTGAAAGTGACTGGGAATGTATCGGGCAACGCGCTCGATTCCGAAACTCTTGGCCAAGATCTTCACATTCAGGCGTGGCGAGCTGCGATGCAGGACGAGAAATTGGCTGCTGCGAAAAATGCGTGGGCCAGGTGCATGGCCAAAGGCGGTTATACCGGCATCGATCCGATCGGTGGCCCCGAGAAGTTAAGCGGACTCGGCGAGGACGGTACCATCAATCCCGCTTCCGATTCCGAAGTGAAGCAGGCATTGGTCGACATCGAGTGCAAACGCACTACCGACTGGGTGAAGACAGCCAATGCGGTGCATGTCGACTACGCGCTGCGCGCGATCAACGAGAATCAACTTGCTTTGGAAGATTCCAAGAATTTCTTCGACAACGCACTTGAGAACGCAAATGACGTTATCGCCAATGGCTAGGGCAGGTAGATACTCTCGCACCGAGAGTGTTGCTAGGCGAGACCGAGATCATCAGTGTCGGCAGCGCCCCACTAGAGGCAGAGACGAGTGACGTGACGTCGAAGTTTGCCGCGTTCCCCAAGCGCCACGACGTCAATGGCCTGGCCTGACGGCCCATTCGGGCAACCGCAACGGCGTGGTGGAGGAGAACTACCACACCTGCGCGATTCGCGAATGACGCAAGAATCGTGCGTTCAGATGTGAGCCGCAAATACGCTGACGTGCCTCATAACCGAGGCGCCTCATAACCCATCGTTTGTACGACATGCCCAGAAGTGGAGGAGCGCGTGTCTCTTACCGTGTGAACCTGTTGGGATGCTTTACGCCGAGTGTTTTGAGGGCGCGTGTGAGCATTTCTTCGATTCGTTCGGGGAGGTCGGCGCGTTCCGTGAGTCGATTGGAGATTTCCTGCACGCCGTAGAAGTACGCGACCAGGTGCCACGCCTCCTGGTCATGGTCCAGGCCGGCAGGTATCTCTTCGGCGGCCTCGGCCTCGCGGAGTAGCAGCCCTATGCGCGCGACCCAGCCGACATACGGTGTTGGCAGGGTGGCTGGGATCAGTTGGTACTCCCGCATCAGTCGCACTGCGGCCCGCACGCGGACGTCGTTTTGGAAGGCGTCGGCCACGCCCCGGATCGAGGCGACGATCGCTTCCATCCCGTGAATAGGCGGGGCATCGTCGAGCACGTTGGCGAATGGTGCTCGGGAGAACGCGGAACGTATGAGGTCTAGGGCGATATCCGACTTGGCGCTGAAGTGGTACTGAACCTGGCCCTTTCCAGTCGCTGCCGCATCGGCGATGAGGCCAATCGAAGCGCCTGCGTAACCACGGTCGGCGAATTCAACCGCAGCGGCGGCCAGAATGCGCTCGCGCATCTCGGCCGGCCGAGAATCGTTGCGTGCCAATCGTGCCTCCAGAGATTAACCAAAGTCCGAGTCTGACCGCTGTGGTGTTGACTCCGTAAACGAGGCCACATCCGGACGGACATCCGCTAGCAGTGCTGTATAAGCGTAGCCATCACCCCCGAAAGCCCGCGCCCCAGAGTACTGTACGATCGTACAAGTCCCGGCGAGATTAACGTCTCGATGCAATGTGGGGATACCGGGGGGTCCGGGACGATGGCTTCCCCAGTCAGATTTATCTCTGACTGGGGTCGCCAACCCGACTGCTTCACGGGTCAGAGCGAAGACGGCGTCAGATGACTGCACCGCTGCAGTTGCACCGCCGCTTCGAGCGGCACGCCTCGCGCGGCGGCAGCTGGCGGCTTACTGGACCGCGTGCAGGCCAGGAGCGGGCCGAACGGCTGCGCGCCTGCTCGGCTGAGCGTCCAACGAGTTCCGTCGTAGCCGCGAAAAAGCCCCGGCGTCGCTGCACCTGGGGGAGGTGAGGAATCTGCCGCGGCCAATCCTTGTGGAGTGGGGGGACTCCGTCGTCAAGGGTACGAAGGATCGGCAAAATACCGGCTGGGCGAGCCCGCGTGTCGATGAATAGCTATCAGACCGACTCGACACCAAAAGAGACCACCTGGAGGAGTCGCCTGAACGTGGTTGGAGTCCGCACGGAAGCGTCATGCCTTCGCTCCTCGAGCTCGCCAATGACGTGACCGGTGTCACCTCGTTCACGATCACCGTTTGGCTCCTTGAAGCAGCCGGCGCGGTTACGCCTGGCTACGGTCCGGCTGTCGATGCCCTGCATGAACGGCCTCCTCGGGCCGCAAATCGACCTGTCCACCCCGCCACGGCAGGATCGTGCCGACGCGGGATGCTCCTGATGACAGCTGAATCCGGCGTGAGTACGCTCCACTTCCACATCTGGATGACGTTGTCCACAGCCTCTGCCTCGACCACAACCCGCTTCCGCTCCGCGGCTCGACGTGCCCGGACTTACCCTGCCACGTCGAGCAGGTCCCACATTTGCTCGCCGGCCACTGACCCCGCGGGCGCCGGTGCGCCGGGTTCGGCCGCGGATGAGGGCATAGTGGGTGCGGATTATGCCGCCCCGACCTGCGCCTTCGCATCGTGGAAGAACACCACAGCGGCATCGGAAACACTCCACCCATCAACCGCGTAAACAAGGTCTCTGGGAGCTACACCTAGCGGGTGCTGACGTACCAAATGGTCAGCCCGACGCAGACTGCGACGAGCTTGATGATCTCGGCCTGTCTCTTCTCCTTCGCCTTCTGGGCTCTCTTGCTGGGCCAGGCGGCGCGGGGCTTCACCGCCGTTGGCTGACGGGTGCGCGTGGTTGCAGGGGAGGCCGTGGTGCGCAGCCGCAGAATGACGGGCGGCGTTGCCTCGTCCACGACGCGGTCGCTGAGCGCGTGGAATGCTGCGGTGATCTCGGCGGGTTCCTCGATGGAGTGTGGGCCCGCGTGCCACGTCCCGGGTTGCGCTGCCGCGGCGACGATGACGGCGACCTGTTGGACGCTGAAGACGGGGCGGCCGCTGACGGTGGCGCAGAGGTCACGGGAGTCGATGATGCGCAGTTCGACACCGTCGCCCTCGGGCGGGGCCTTCCGGGTGATGCTGGCCGGGTCGACGAGCGCGATGACACCGCAGACGGGGACCGTCATCCCGGTCGCCAGGGAGAGCATCTTCTCCGCGCGTTTCGCTTCGTGGCTGGCGTTCCGAATGTACGGCTGCTTGTGATTGCCGACCATGAACCCGCGCCCGGCGACCCAGATTTTCTGGCCCGCGTGTCGTTTCGTGTTGATGGTGAACACCCCGGATTGGCTGATAACGACGTGGTCGATGTCACTCTCGCCCTTCCCGACGGGAACGGAGTGCAGAACGGTCCATTCCGGGCCGAGCTGCGCGAGGTGCGCGCCGACCTGGATCTCTCCGAGCGCGCCGATCCGCCACGGCACAGCGGCGTCTGTCAAGAGCACGGCGCCGGTCTCGGGGACGATCTCTCCGGATTGCGCTTGACGGCGGAGTACCTCGATCATGAGGCCCTGCCCGGGGACGTTGCCCCGGAGGTCCCGGATGACCCGGGGCGCCGCTCTGCGCCCGGCTGCGGTCGTGTGCGGGCGTGCCGGTGTCTGGTCTGCTGCCGCCTGGTCTGCTGTCTGGTTCCCTCCCCCCTGGGATTCCATGACTACTGCCGTTCGCTCGGGTCGCCACAAAGAAGGCATTGATCCTTGTCTGGACCTTCGGCGATGTTCAAGGTCATCCGGCCAGCCGGTGAGGCGTTGCTCATGCTGTCTGCCTATGCCCGGCGCCGCTGCCGGGAACCGCTGACAAGAAGGAGAATCCCGCAATGAGCATCGGGATTCCCGTGACGAAGAAGAAGCCGCCCCCGAGGAGGTTCCACGATCCCAGGGCGGCGATCGGCAAAGTGCCCTGGGAGACGTAGAACATGACTATCCAAGCGAAGCCCAAGAACCCGCCCAGGATGGCAAGCACGAGCAGTATTGCACCCGTGACCGTGCGCCCCGTCCCTGTGGATTTGTCCGGTGCGATGGCGGTATTTGACACTGTGGCCCCCAAGATTTTGTTCAGCTGATCAGCAAGAGTACCGAGCGAAACGCCAAGGACCGGATGGGAGTCGCACAGCCCCATCTCGATTTGGAGTCAATCCACCAGAGCGGGAAGAGACAGCGCCTGCGACCCTTCATAGTCCGGGCACCGCATGGCTGGGCAACCCGGTTCCGATGCTCCGATTCGGCCTTCGACTCTCGTGCTCTCGGGCCGTGCGGCCCAGCTTCCCCCAACCAAAGTCAGGCGGGACGGCTTCCGTGCCGTCCGTGACTCCGACGCCACTACACCGACCAGGCCGGGCAATGGACCCCGCCGCAGTTTCGATCTGCGCCGGTGCGCGCTGAGGGAACCCTCTCCGGAGCGTTCTATCGGCATTCGGCGTTTGTTAGGACACCCACCGTGTCTCGCCGTCTTTCTCGGTGGAGGTCGGACGTAGCGCTTGATTTCGAGCGACGCCAATCGAGGCCCGGTGCTCCGGATGGATATGTGCGATGAAACGGTTAACCTCGTGTGCTCGCAACCATCCGATCATCATCTGGGTAGCTTCTGAGGCTATGCCTTGGCCTTGGCGCCTCGGCGAAATGACCCAGGCGATCTCAGCAACGAGCGTTGAACCGTCGCACTCGACGGTTGCCTGCACGAAACCGGCTGGCTCACCGGTGTCTCGGTAGGTGACTATCCAGTTCAGCCACCATTGAGAACCGTCATCAGACTGCCCCACGGTCTGTGCGGCATATCTGCTGTGGAGCAGGCCTGGTGACGGGGCTTCGCCGCCGGTGTACTCGCATAGCGACGGGTCGGCCAGAACGTCGACCATCGAAGCTGCATGGTCCACCGCGAGTGGTTCAAGCAGGAGCCGCTCAGAGCAGACGGGTTCAGGTTGAGGCCAATCCATCTCCTGAGAATGGCACAGGCGCCGTTGGACGGATCACATGGGCCATTGGTGGAGCGGATCTCGCCCCAACGGGGACGCGCTAAGCGCGAGAGATCTGGGCCAGTGCCTCACCCAAGAGTTCATGCCCTCGTGCCTGTCCGCGCCCTGCCCTCGGAATCCGTCGGTGCAACTCGACGGTCAGCCTGGAAGAATTGAGAGATGACCGTAACCCTTCAACGAATCCTCGCCAGCGACTTCCCGACGTGGATTGAGCAAAGCAGCGCGGAGTACGTCGGTGACTTACTTGCCCAGGGTCGATCACACGAGGAAGCTCGGCGCATCGCGGTCGAGAGCATGGCGCGTTCGTTCCCGGAGGGCACTCAGAGCCCCGGCAATGAGGTCTTTCACGTCACGAACGAGGTTGGTACGGCAGTGGGATATCTGTGGATCGGGCAGGATGTCACCACCGACCCGGGGGCGTGGTGGGTCTGGGACGTTTTCATCAACGCCGACCAGCGTGGCCAGGGTCATGGGAGAACAACGATGCTGCTCGGCGAGGAATATGCACGCTCCCACGGTGCGCGCTCTCTCGGCCTCAGCGTCTTCGCATTCAACACCGGCGCCAGGCGACTTTACGATTCCCTCGGCTACGAGACAACCTCGGTGAAGATGCTCAAGAAGCTCGACTGAGCCTTCTCTTCGCTATCGCTGGTTGGCGTCACTGCAGGGCAGCGCCGAGATGGACACCCGTAGGTGGAACCCTTTGGGGGGCGCTCCCGAAGCGCGGGTGATTTCCGGGGGAGAGGTGGATAAAGTTTGCGGCGGAGTGAGTTATCCACGGTCGGAGCGAGGCGATAGACGGAGATTGTCGATCAGGAAACCACCAGGGAAACCGGTGAGCGCGCGCATCCTGCTCTCTCACGCTGCAGGAATGACCGTCACAAGCTCATGTCGCACCGGCGGGTTCCTTCACGGGTTCTGCCCCCAAGGCGGCGAGGTTTCGTGGCTTTGGAAAGGGCAACGGCGATCGAAACCAGGACGATGAAGATTCCTGCAATTTGCAGTGGGGCGAGGTCCTCGCCTCCGATCATCCAACCGAGGAGTAAGGCCACCACCGGGCTGAGTAGGCCGAGGAAAGCTGGAGTGCTCGCGGGAAGACGTGCGACGCCGCGAAACCACAGGACATAGGCGAACGCGGTTCCGACCCCAGACAGATAGGCGTACCCCATGATGTTTTGTGCTGTCAGCGGCGCGGTCGGGAGACCCTCGATGACCAGCAGGATGACCAGAAGGGTGAGTCCTCCCGTGAGGAGTTGCCATGCGGTTGTGGTCAGCGGGGGTGCCGGCTGCCCCCACTTCTTGGAAAGCACGATCCCCGATGCCATGGATAGCGTGCCGGCGACGGCGGCCAGGACGCCGATAGTGTCAAGGCGCGCTTGCGCCTGAAGCACGATGAGACACACGCCGAACACTCCGGTCATGCCGGCCGCTGCCACGCGCCAGGTCAGGTTCTCGTTGAGTACACGGGTCGCCAAGACCGCGACGACGAGAGGCTGAAGCGCGCCCATGACGGCGGCCACACCGCCGGGGAGCCGGTAGGCGGCAACGAAGAGCAACGCAAAGAACGCGCCAATATTGAGGACGCCGAGTACCCAGGACTTCCACCACCATTCGCCGCGCGGCAGCTGGCGGCACAGCAGCAGGAGTAAGGCTCCGGCAGGAAGCGCGCGCAACGTTGCCGCGAGCAACGGCCGGTCCTCCGGCAAGTACAACGTGGTCGTCAGGTATGTGGTTCCCCACAATGCGGGGGCCACGGCCGTAGTCATCAACAGGAAAACTCGATTGCTAAGCACTTAGCCATATTACCTAAGTGCTTAGCAATTGCTAGTCTGGGCGCATGGCAAACCATGTGGATCGAATCCTGGAGCAGTGGCATTCCGAGAAACCCGATCTCGATGTTTCACCGATGGCGGTCATCGGTCGGTTGACTCGAGCAGCAGTCGCCGTCGAATCGCGCCTAGCCACGACATTCGCTCGCCATGCTTTGGACTCCGCATCATTTGATGTGCTCGCCACGCTGCTGCGAAGTGGTTCCCCCTATCGGATCGCTCCGGTGGAGCTGGCGCGTGACGCGATGATTTCTACGAGCGCGGTCGCCCAGCGGCTGAACAAGCTCGAAACGCGCGGGTTGGTCAGTCGGGAGGCAAATCCGAATGACGGCCGCGGCACGCTTGTCGCGCTCACCGATTCCGGACGCGAACTCATTGAGGCGGCATTGCCCGACCACCTCGAGACCGAGCATGCGATCATCGCGGCACTCAGCGTCGAGGAGCAGGCGAACCTCGCTGTGCTTCTTCAACGAATCCATGAAGCTGCCAGCTCCTAACAACCGCCACCCCGCTTTCGCGTAGTCCCTAAGACGGACGTCCACAGACGCAGATTCGGCGCCAATGCGCCGAGGTTCCGAAATATCGGGGGAGTGGCGTTTGGGAACCCCGTACGGGATCTCTTCCGGGTCAGATCGCTGGAATGGGGGCCGTCCGTGCCATCCATTTCTCGGGCTGAGCGAGGGGCTCGAAGCCGAACTTCTCGTAGAGGCCGTGAGCATCCCCGGTCGAAAGTATGACGCGCTTCAAATTCAAGTCGTCGAGCATCGAACAGATGTTATTCATGAGTGCAGCTCCGACGCCGTGTCCGCGGACTTTCGGATCAACAAAAACGTCACAGAGCCCAGCGAAAGTCACCGAGCCTGTCACGACTCGGGCATACGCTACTTGCCGTCCGCTGATTGAGTCGAACATGCCGAAGTTGATGGATGCATCGATTGCAGCATCCTGGACGCGGGCGCCCCTGCGCCCAGTGGGCCTCTTCGCTCAACCATGCGTGGATCAGCTTCCGATCCATGTCACCAGCGCGTGAAGAGAACCGGTAGGTGTCATTCATCATGAACCCACTGAACCGGAACAGAAGATGAGACGCAAACCGATTTAATCGACCGTCCGGCGACGAGGGGCGCATGAGCCGAACCTTCGCCGGGACTTGTTTCTCTGGGGACGGTTCAGCTGGTGGGCTGGCCTGCTCGCCAGTTGCGTGCATGGGTCAGTATCTGCTGGATGACGGCACTCTTGGCGTCGGCGTAGTGGTTCATGTCGCTCCATGTGTTGGCCGCGAGCATCCGCTTCGTGGATTCGTAGAGTGCACGGTCGGCCGCGCCGACCCGGAGCCAGTCGCGGAGGTCGAGGTAGTCGATCTGCTCAGCGGTCTCTGGCGGAAGGACGTGCACGTGGAAGTCCAACTCCGCCGTGCGGAGCATCCGGTGGCCGTGTTCTCGGACGCGGAGCCACAACCCGATGGATTCCATTGGCACAAGGTAGGACTGCTCGTCGTCAATGTCGGCCACGACAAGCAGGATGTCGATCACCGGTTTCGCCGCCAGTCCAGGGACTGAGGTCGAACCGATGTGTTCGACCGACAGCGCAGCCGGGCCCAAGGAATCCTGGATCTTCTTAGCCATGGAAGCTGCTTTGGAGGGCCATGTGTCGTCGTAATCGACGATGACGATCGCCCGTTGCTCACGACCACCGATCAGGATGGTGTCGAGTTCCGTGTCTCTTGCCTGGTCCATCCGTCGAGTTTGGCACGACAGACTCGGCCGTCGAGGCCTGACTGAAGTCCGGCAGCAGCGGAACGCTCACTGGTGCTGACCGATGGGGAGGGGTGCCCGCCTTAGGCTCGTGGGCATGACAGAAGCGCGCGCGATCGATCTGGACAAGTGGCCTCGGCGGGAGCACTTCGAGCACTACCTCACGCGCGTCGAGTGCACGTACGCCATCACGGTGGAACTCGACGTCACGGAGATGGTGGCGGCGCTCCGCGTCGTTCCGTGGAAAAGCTATATCGCGCAGATCTGGGCCATCGCCTCAGTAGTGAATCGTCACGTCGAGTTTCGGATGACTCTCACAGACGAGAAGGTTCCCGCGACCTGGGACATCGTGCACCCTGCATTCACTGTCTTCAATCCCGAGCGAGAGACGTTCGCCAACGTCTGGTCCCCATTCCACGCCGACTTCTCGACCTTCCACGAGCACACAGCGGACGTTTTGGAGAGATACCGCACTGCCACGTCGTTGCAGCCGCAGCCGGATATGCCTGCAAATATGTTTGATATATCAAGCGTTCCGTGGGCGTCGTTCACTGGGTTCAGTCTGCAGATACGGGACGGATGGAAGCATCTATTGCCGATATTCACCCTAGGTCGGTACCGGGAGACCGGGGGGCGAACCGTGATGCCTGTCGCCATTCAGGTGCACCATGCGGCCGCTGACGGTTTCCATACGGCTCGCCTTGTTCAAGAGCTGCAAGTTCTATTTTCCGACCCATCGTGGCTCTCCAAATAACGCTCCATGGGCACGGAATTCGCCGCCAGGGCTTCGAGCCGACGTTGAACGGCGGGTGCCATTTGGGAACCCCTTACGGCAAGCCATTCATCCCCATTTATGCGACCTCTGCGGGCGCTCGCTTAGGCCCGTGTGCGCGAGAGTGACCTGCCTCCTTCCGCGGAGTACGACCGCGACCTTCAGCCGACAGATGCGTCGTGGGTCCTAAGGCCAGCAAGGAATTCGCGACGCTGGAGCAGTCGTTCAATCGAGTGCAGCGCCTTGAGAACGAAATACAATGCCATCTGGTCGGAATTCGTCAGTCGCAAGACGAGGTTGTCGTCGTCGCCCAACGGAAGCTCTTCACGCTCCAGAACTCCCATGCTCGCCCACGACCGGCCGTGAGCGAAGCCAGACGCGAGACGCCACTCAAACTCAGCCGCTTCGCGGCCAGCCGCCTTCAGCTCTTTGAAGACGGACGTGATTGTGAAGTTGCTGATCGCCGAGCTCGCCGAGATACCCCTGACTTCAGCGATGGCACTCAGACGTTCAAGTTGCCCGGCCAGGTCTATGGCGCTGAAATGTGCCGTGGCCCGGTGTTGATCGCGAGCATCCTGTGCATACCAGCGCAAACTCCGACTGATCCGCTCATTACGACTAGCGGGCGAGATCACCCACAACCCCGTTACCGCGTTCTCAATTGCGTTGCGCGCAAGTGTGGCCGGAGCTGACGTGTGCAGCAGCCGGGCGTCCCACACAAGCGCCTTCAAAGCATGAAGGTGGTCAATCGCGGAGAAAAGGCACGCGTTGGCGACGTACGTCACCGAATATGGAGCTGCTCCTCGATCGTCACCTGTGAAGGCACTGCCCGTGACAACCGGGAAAGGCTCCGATTCTCCAATCCGGGTGGCCAGAACATCGATGAGCGGGGCTATCTCTCGCCACTTCGAATGAAGAATCTCGTCAGGGATTCGGGCTAATTGCTCCATGACGCGACAGTAGCGCGCTCACCGAAGCTTCAGCGACGAAGGAGATCCGCGACATCCGCTTCGGCTGCGACTCCGCGCTGCTGGGCGACAAGATCGAGACTTTCACCTACTCGGAAGAACAGTCCGTGCTGCAGCAGCAGGTGCGGATGGGTTAGGTCTCGACGCCTGAGGCAATCGGTGCCGCCAGGGATACCGGCTGATACGTTGTAGCGCACGTCCAGGCGCGTCGCGACCTGACGGACTGAAACGAGGCAATGGTGGCGAACGCAGCAGCAGGTTGGTACGATGACGGTTCGGGTCACCAGCGACGGTGGGACGGCGAGCAGTGGACGAATGTCTGGCAAGAGGAGGCATCGGTGAACAGTCCGCCGCGCTGATCGACCACACCAAGTCGGAGTCCGTCGCGGTAGGTCGACCACGCCCAGCGCAATACGGGCAGAGCTACGTCATGTTGCAGGTGGTGCTGAAGGAGAAGCTATTCGGTACCGGATCTGGCAACCTCACCGAGCTAGAAAAGTCCATCAACGCGCAGGCCGCCCTCGGCTATCGACTGCACACCATCACGACGTCAGCCTCAGGCAGTAAGGGCCTCGGGGGCGGCGACCGCATCCAGGCCACGCTGGTCTTCGAGCGACTCGGGATCAGCTGACGTCTATCGGCACCCGATCAGGCGCGTCTAAAGGCCGGCCCATCCCGTGAATAGCGTCCGGAACCTCACGCCCTTCGTCTCCACATCTGAATGACGTTGTCCGCGGCCTCTGCCTCGACCACAATCCGCTCCTGTTCCCGCTCTGCGGCCTGGCGCGCCCGGACTTTCCCTGCCACGTCGAGCAGGTCCCACATCTGTTCGCCGGTTACTGACACCCCGCGGGCGCCGGTGCGCCGGGTTCGGCCACGGATGAGGGCGTAGTGGGTGCGGAACACGGGTGCTCCGATCTGTGCCTGTGCGTCGTGGAAGAACACCACGTTGGAGACGGGCCCGGTGCCGTCGTCGAGCGAGAGGAAGACGACGCGTTTGCCGCTTCGCATCGGGGGAGTGTGGGTGGCGCGGCGGACCCCGGCGACCAAGACCTCGGTGCCGCCCGGCAGGTTCACAAGCTCTGACGCCGGGGTGACTCCGAGCTCTTTGAAGAGCAGGTAGAACCGGGTCATTTGGTGCTGGCTGACGGCGAGGCCGAGGTCTCGGAGTTCCACGTCTGTTTGGGTGCGGCCGCGGAGGTCGAGGGCAGTGACCGATCGGTAGAAGTCGGGCAGTGGCAGTTCAATGTCGAAGGCGAGCTGGTCGGGGCCGACGGGGAGGGCCCTGCCGCCGAGGCCTTGGATGTGGGCGAGGAGGTCGCCGCGGCGGGCGCGGTCGTAGCCGATGAACGAGTCGAGGGCGCCGACCCGGGCCAACGCTTCGAACGTGCGGCGGCGTGGCCGTACGCGATCGCGGAAGTCCTGCAGGGACGAGAACGGTTGGTGCTCGGCGATGCGCTGCCGCTCCACCGCGCTGGATCCGGCGAGTTCGGGCAGGGCCAGGCGGATGGCGAGCTGCCCGTCGTCCAGCTGCTCCACCCGGTAGTCCAATGCGGATTTCTGGACGTCGAGGCCGAGGACGGGGACGCCGAGGTTGCGGGCTTCGGCGACGATCAGGTCCTTGGGCCACATGCCGGGGTCGTGGGTGAGGAGTCCGGCGAAGAACGTCGCTGGGTGGTGCGTTTTCAGCCAGGCGCTCTCGTACGTGGTGCGGGCGAACGCGGCCCCGTGTGCCTTGGCGAACCCGAAACTGCCGAACCCGGACAGCACCTTCCACGCCCGATCGACAACCGGCGCCGGGAACCCCCGGACCGCGGCCTGCTTCCGCACGTACGCTTCGATCTCGGCGAGGTCGCCGGATTTTCCGAGGTGCCGGCGGAACACATCGGCCTTACCCATCCCGCAACCGGTCAGCTCGTCGAACAGACGCATCACCTGCTCGTGGAAGACGACGACGCCGTTGGTTTCGGCCAGGAACGGTTTGAACCGCGGATGCATATGGTCGGGTGCGACTTCCCCGTGCCGCGCCTTCAAATACTGGAGGGGCATGTTCGCCTGCATCGGTCCGGGGCGGAACAAGCTGATCTCCACAGTCAGGTCATTGAAGACTCCCGGTTGGAGCTTCCCGATCAGTTCCATCTGCCCGGGGGATTCGAGCTGGAAGACGCCGAGGGTGCGGGTGGTGCGGAGCATTTCGTAGGTGGGTTCGTCGTTGAGGGGGACCCGGTCCAGGTCGATGGTCTCGCCGGTGAGGCGCCGGTGCTCCTCGATCGCGTAGGCCATCGCCGACTGCATCCGGACGCCGAGGATGTCGAGCTTGATCAGGCCCATGGGGTCCATGTCGTGTTTGTCGTACTGGGACATGGGCAGCCCCATCCCCGACCGTTGCACGGGCGTCCGGTCAAGGAGAGACGTGTCGGAGAGGATGACGCCGCACGGGTGCACGCTGATGTGCCGGGGGAGCCGGTCGAGCTTCGCGGTCAGGTCCACCAGCTGGTCCAACTGCTGCGACTCGCGCACCTGCGCGGCGAGATCCGCGAGCTCCGGTTTCTCCTCGAGGGCTCGGCGGAAGTCGCGGGCGTTGAACCGCCACATCTGCTTGGCGATAGCCGAGACCTGCTCCTGGGGCATGCCGAGGGCGAGCCCGGCGTCGCGGACGGCGCCTCGCCCCCGGTACGCGTTGGTCATCGACATCAGCGACACCCGGTCGGCGCCAAAGACCTGGAACACTTCCCGGTAGATGTCATGGCGCCGCGCGGATTCAACGTCAAGGTCGATGTCGGGGAGAGTCTGGCGTTCGGGGGAGAGGAACCGTTCCCAGATCAGGCCGTTCTCGATCGGCTCGACCGACGAGGTGCGGAGCGCGTAGTTGAGAACGGACCCGACGCCGGAACCACGCGCCTGCACCCGGACGCCCATGCCCCGGATCAGGTCCGCGACACGGGCGACAGTCAAGAAGTACGCCGCGAACCCGAGGTGTTCGACCGTCTCCATCTCATGTGCCAGCTCCAAATGTGCGGCTCGGGCGAGGGTGGTGCCGGCGTAGCGGTCGTCGATGCCGTGCCGGGCCCGCCGCCACAGCTCCGCGACGGGGTCGCCGACCACTCCGATGATCGAGGCTTCCGGCATCCGTGGTGTGCCGAGTCCGATGTCCGCGGCCGGGTCGAGGGCGCACTGGTCCGCCAGCTCGCGTGTGGTCCGCAGCAGGTCGTCGAGAGCGTCGGGGTTCCGGGCGCCGGCGTCGACAACCATGCGCGCGACCTGGCGCATGTGCGTCCCGTCTTTAAGCCAGGCCTGGCCGTTCGCCTGCGGTTCCTCGAGTTGGGCGAGCGGGGTGAGGAGCCGGGTGGCGTCGGCGAGGTCTGCGGTCGTCGCGTCGCCCGGCTCGCCGTAGCGGACGGCGTTGGAGAGGATGGCGGGGGTCCCGGTGTCCTCGGCGAGTCCTAGCATCCGGGTGGCCGCGGCCACGGAACCGCGTTGCCCGGTCGGTGCCAGGTGGCAGACGACCTCGAGGGTGACCGAGCCAATAGGCATGACGCGGAGCCACGCACGCAACCCTGCAACTGACTCCGGGCGGTCCCGGCGTTGCGCGGCGAGCCCCACGTCAGAGAGCGGCCCGAGGAGCACGGTGAGGGCACGGCCCTCCGCCCAGGTGGCGAGACGTCGCCGGTCAATGCTCGGCACCCGACCTGCCTCGTGCGCGGAACTCACGGCCCGGCAGAGTGCCGCGTACCCGCGGCCGTCCCCGCCGTGGGCGAGCAGGGTCACCCGGCCAAGCGGCCGGTGCTCATCATCGTGGACGGCCAGGTCCGCGCCGAGGCCTGGCCGGATCCCGGCGGCCGCGCACGCCCGCACATGTTTGACCGCCCCGTACAGCCCATCCCGGTCGGTCAGGGCGAGGAAGTCCGCGCCGGCACCTGCCGCCTGGTCGACGAGGACCTCGGGCATGGTCACGCCATAGTGCGGGGAGTATGCGGAGGCAACGTGGAGGTGCGGGAAGCTCTGTCGCATCCGTACCTCCAACCCTTGCTATCGAACGTTTATTCGATATGGGGAGTGTAGGTCTGGGCTCTGACACTGACAAGTGTCTATCTGCTGCATCGCGGGTTCAGAACCTCTGAACTCGCCGACACGGTGACGCCCTACCTAGCCAGAGCGCAACCGTGTTGTCGATGTCAGCAGTTTTGCTCGACCCCATCGGTGTTGCCGGTCTGTAGGACGACATGGTCATGCCGCAACTGGCTGCTGGCAGCGAGGAAGCTTGTCTACTCGTCGAGTAGCGCGATGTTCGGGGACCGAGGGAGGTTTCTTTCTCTCTACCCGGGCTGGTCTACAGCTCTGAAAGGGGGTTGGAGGCAGATGCCCGGCCACCCTTATGCTGTGGTCAGCTACGCGCACCTGTGGTGGCGGGGAAGGACACACTGTGACAGATCATACGACCACACCACAACCATCCGGGTGGTACCCCGATCCGAAGTCCGAGACGTCCAACCAACTGCGCTGGTGGAATGGAACCGACTGGACCGAGCATGTGAAACGCGATATCCCTGCGGCCCCGCGCCTCAAGAGAAGGTTCCTCAGGACCACAGCTTCCAGTGTCAAGCGGCCAGTGCCCCGGTGGCGATTCGTTTGGAGCTACATCTGTCTAGGCGTCGCGGTAGCTGCAACCGCCTACCTCATCTACAGCTATTCGGTCCATATCCCTAAGCTGCTGAAGTCGAACCCGGCGGACCCGGGTTGGGCGTCGCTCGGATTCTTTCTGACCCCGATCATCATCGGTCCGTTCATGGTCATACCAATGATCGCCTCGATCATCCTGAGGTGGACATGGCTGAACATCACCGGCCTTGCCGTCATGCTGATGCTGCTTCCGGTTCCGTACGTGTTTGAAGCGGTTGGGGTAACGAGATAATAGTGTTCAGTCTCTGCGGGGCGTGAGGGTCGGGGTGAGTGGCGAGCCGACGACGGGGGAGCTGGGACCGCCAGTGAGAACTCTTTCTGGAGCCTTGATGCCTGCCCCCCCCACATGTCTACGCGTTGCCTCGTTAAACCTGAACATTGACTCGGAACGACTCGAGGAACGTATCGACCTGATCGTCGCGGAGCTCGAGCAGCTGCAACCGGAGGCAGTGTGCTTCCAGAAGGTGGTGGCTAACTCCCTGGCCGAGTGTGTTCCGTCGCGGATCGCGGCAGCCTTGGGGTGGCGCGGTGTGGCCGCTGGCACTTTCAACGAGGGGCTTGGCCAAGAAAACGAGGGAACGCAAATGAGCAAAGTCATCCGAGCAGTGATCGTCGGGGTGGGCGTCACAGTCCTCCTGGTCGGCGCGCTGATTGCCGTGGTCGTCATCTCCGGCGATCCCGCACCGATCGAGAGAGCAGCGGCTGCGCTGAAACCGGCGCCTGGGTGGACGGTCACGCAAACCAGCACAGAGCCCCCACGTCGGATCTGCCTGGGTGGCGTGGCGTGCCCGTCGATCCTCCGAATGTGGAGCATCCCCGCACAGCTGAGCGCGGCGGAGTTCCTGGCGCTCGTCGATCGCGCCGGGTGGGAGTTCCCCGTCACGGGTGACTGCGAGCCGCAAGCAAACATCTTCGGCGGGCAGACCCTCTGCGAGGCCCGCGGCACCGACGGCGGGTTCGACATTGTCATCGCCCAGATGGTTGACCGTGACGGCGGCCCGCTGGTGTGGCTGTACGTGGAGGCTGCCCGCTGAGTACGTCATCATGATCCATCCCTCCACGGAAAGCGGCTACCAGCCCTGACACCAGAAAGTGAGCATCGCCATGAGCCTCGTCCAGACCATCGTCGTCAAACCGGCTAAGCACTTCGACACCATCGCCGCGGCGGCGCTCGCGTCCGGGCTCGCCATGGCGCACGCTGACCTCAGCTGCGACCCCTGGCACAGCTGGCTCAGCGGCAGCTTCACCAAGAGCGTGCGGCGGGTCAAGCGCCCCATCGAGCTCGAGCGCATCCGGGCCCTCGGGCTCGAGAACGCAGAAGTCACCGTCGGCGATGCTGTAGCTCTCGCCTTCGTGCCGGCGCGCTACGAAGACAACCCATGAGAGATCAGCCGGCTATAAGTCTCCGGCCTCGACCTCGCCCACGACGCTGACCGGTTCACGCTCAGCCCTCGCCTCGGCGCCGTGACCCCGCACATCGAGATCAACGCTGACGTGGCGATGTCCACCGGCAAGACTTCTGCCCAGGTGGCGCACGCGCTGGGTGCCTGGTTGCTCGCGCAACCCCTCAGCACCCGCCTGCCCTGGGCCAGCGACCCGGGGATCCACATCGGCGAGGTCGGCTTCGCTGCGTACGCCGCAGAGGAGTCCGACGACGCCTCGATCATTACGATCCTCGACCACGGGCTCACCGAGATCGCGCCGGGCACGGCGACGGTGCGGGTGTATCTCGATCTGCTCGTCTGAGGCTCGCTCTCGGACCGGTGAGCACGTTCAGCACGCTAGGACGGCCATTTGAGGGTGAAAACATGCCCTCAGGCGAAACGTACCGGCGATCGAGCGCCCAATACGGTCCGCGGCCGCAACACGTCGACGCCACTAAAATCCCTGATGAGGGTGGTAATCGCTCACTCAGAAGGCCTGCGCGCCGAGAGGGCGTACCGACGATCTGTACCGCCGAAAAAAGACGTATTTGCACGTTGACCAGGGGAAACGGTCCAATGTACCGTATGTACCGCCATTCTGGAGGTTTCCTTACATGTGCGTGTGCGCAGGCGCGCATGTGTAGGGTTTCCCGGATTACGCGGTACATACGGTACATCTCTCTTCTTCTCTCTTACTTATTAGCTAGAAATCAAGAGAAAATAGCCAAAAGCCGCTGATTTAGCGGACCGGCGATGGAAAACCAGCCGCAGATCGCCGGTACGTTTCCAACGGCCCTGAGCTGTATAAATCGACCCTCATCAGGCAATCCATCCCAGCGAGCCCGGACCGGCGATTTATTTCATCGCCGGTACATCGCCCAAAAACGCTGGCTAAATCCGAACAAGTACACAGAGACTAGGAAGTGAGCGCCATGCGAAACACCGAGCAAACCCTCAACACCGCCATCGGCGAGCTGCGCTGCATCAACCCCGACCGGCCAGCCTCACTCGACGAACTCACCGCCTTGAGCGCCGTGCGCAACTGCATCGACGAAATGCTGCGTGCCTGCGTAAACGAGCTGCGCACCGATCCGCAGACCGCCCGCGACTGGCCGACGATCGCCTACGCGCTCGGATCGTCGTCGGTGAACGCCACTCGGCAGAAGTATGGGTCAGGGATTGCCCCTGCCGATGAGCACGTCCTGAACTTCTGGGACACCTTCGCCGAGGACTTCGTCTGGGGCTTCCTGCCCATGACGTTTCTCTACGCCCTGTACGAGCAGTGGATGACCGTTGAGTTCCCCGACGAAGAAGCCCTCCTGGGGAAAGCGTTCACCCGGCGGCTGAAGAAGGTCGCAACCACATCCGGTGAATGGGCCTATGTCCGAACCCGCACCGGGTCGCTGATGGACGAGGCTGAGCCTCTGACGCAGAGGGTAGGCCGCTGGGCTCTCAACGAAGCCGGGGGAGGCCAGTACGGACTCCGCCGCACTGCCACGCTGATCCGGCACTCGTCCGCCGTGGCCTGACTCGTCGCTGACAACCACACATCCGGCTCACCCCACACATCTCAAACAAGACGTGCGTCTGATCCGCGATCACCGCACCGACGATAGATTTGACACCAAAGGGAGAAATGCCATGTCACGAGAGACGAACCCCGCGGCCAGGCGTCAACTGCCGATCCCTACCGCTACGCCGGTCAACAACACGGCTACCCCGGCTGCCCAAGCCCAAGCTGGCACAGTCGCCGCGCTCGGGCACGATGTCGCGCAGCGCGTGCTGCAACTCCGAGACGATGACCTCCGTGAGCGCGAGCACCTCGCCCGCATCCTCATCCACACTGTGCTGGAGCTTTCGAGCGAACACCTCGCGGAGCTGGTCAGAGAGCCGGCGCACATAGGGACCCCTCGCTGGGACGCATTTCTTCAGGCTCTCGTCGCGTGGCGCTGCCAAGGTGCCCGCCCCAGGATCCAGACGCCCCCGTGGGCAAAAGAGACCCGCATCGACGAGGCATGGGCCCCGTTTGGAGGCTCCATCCGAGACGACGGCTGGTACACGCTGTCGGTGCTCTCAACCCCAGCCGCGTTCCTACATCGGGGAATCGTGCTCGATCGCAAGAATCTGGAGGAACTCTAGTGGCAATCGTCCGCAGCAGCCTGACTCGTCGCTGACAACCGCGAATCCGGCCCCCGCACATCCCAAACGGGCAAGTTTGCTGCATGCGCAACAGTCACCAACCCCTCCGCACCGCCCTCGCGGAGCTGAACAACCTGAGCACCAGCGATCCCGCCACCCTCGCTGAGCTGGCCGCGCTGAGCACCGCCCGCGACTGCATCGACGAGCTGCTGCGCACCTGTATCGCCGAGCTTCGTGCTGATCCCGAGAACGCCACACCTTGGCCGGCCATCGCCGCAGCGCTCAGCTCAGCGTCGGCCTCCGCTGCCCAGAAGCGCTACGGCGGCAAGCCCCCAGCTGCCACAGCAGCCTGGCTGGCCAACGCCCAGGCCGACAGCCAGATCCTCGCGTTCTGGCAAGCCTTCGCTGAGCTGTTTCGCTGGGTCTTCCTGCCGGTCGATTTGCTGCACGCGCTCTACGCCGACTGGTTGAGCGACGAGTTCCCGGCTGACGGGCCGCTCTTGAAGAAGGCGTTCACCCGCCGTATCAAGACGGTCGCTACTGCCTCGGGCGAGTGGCTCTACACCCGCTCGCGCCCTGGCTCGATGATGGACGCGGCTGAGCCGCTCACGGCCCGTGCGCACGGCTGGAGCAAGAACGCATCCGACGTCGCGCTGTATGGCCTGCGCCGGAGCGAGCCCGCGGCCCCGGCACGGATTGTGGACGAGTAACGTGATGCTGCAACCGCCCACTGACGACCGCGGCTCCCGACATGGAAGGTGATGATGAACGCCAAACGGCCCGATCCAAAGCCGCTGGAGCCACGGCAAGCCGCCGCTCGCCTCAGCATCGCGACCAAAGATCTCCCCAACCTCGGACGGCCGTGGACCCGCGCCGACGTACAGGCGCTGCAAGCCGAAAAGCCCGCCTGGCTCACCGAGGCACGACGCCGACTCGGCGCCGCAGTGAAAGCCCGCAGGCGCGCCGAATACGAAAAAGTCCTGAAACTCAGTCGCCGAATCCAGGACGCCGGCTGGGTTACCGCGAACGACGGCACCAATGAAGCAATTCCCCTGTACGACTCGCTCGCGCTCCGTGCCCATCACGAGTGGGGCGTCAAGCTTGACCTAGCGGAGGAAGCCGTCGACACCCTGCTGCCTCAGACCAGCGGGATGATCTTGGACGACAAGGCGACTGAACCCTAAGAGGCTCATCAAGGCTGAGAACGCCGCCGATCAGCAAGGCGCCCCATTGTCTCGAAGAGTGGAGGCGCAGCGACGACCGCTGAGATAGGGGTCGCGGAGACGACCGCTGGGCTACTGGGGACCTTTGAACCCTTCGATCGGTTGCACCGCCAGCAGAGCGTCTGAAGGTTTTCCGGCGTGCTGAGACCACCTTTGGACACCGGCATGATGTGGTCGACCTCGAGCAAGAGGTGTGGCTCGGCGGCCACCGAGACCCTGCACTGCAAGCAGGCGTAGCGGTCGCGCTGCTTGATCTCGCCCCGGAGTCGCACCGTCATCAGCGCACGCTGCCCGGCGGCCGACTTCGTCCAGCGGATCTTCTGGACGAGCGTCGCGGACAGCGCATCAAGGGTGGGAGTGTCGAATTCGATATTCGACGCCTGACCGCTGTTGCCTCCTGCGGAGGTGTACTGGAACTTGTAACGCGGGTACGGCACCTCGATGGGCGACAGGTGGGCGCCGATCTGGTTCCAGAACTCGTCGGCGTAACGCTTGAGGATGAACTTCGGCGGGTTGATTCTCGCGGTGATCTCTGCCTCGCGACCCTTGACGTTGGAGACCGCCTCCTCCAGGCGAGAGATGTCCGCGGCGATACGCTGAACCTCAGCCAGGGTCTCCTGGTCGGCCTTGATGGAGAAGTACTTCATGACGTACTTGATCGGCTCGACGCTGGCGTTGCGCACGACCTGGAGCGATGTGTTGTGCACTTGCGGCGCGTAGACGGAGACGTTGCGGTCGCGCCGGTTCTTCCACGCCGAGTTGTTCTCGAACGTCGCCAGGTGCGCATACTGGCCCCCAGAGGACGCTCCCAGCTCGAATGAGCCTTGCGAGCGGATCTCGGCTACATAGTTCACGACCTCGTTGTGCTCGGCGACAACGACGGCGATCTCGGATCGCAGCGTATGGAACTTCTCGGAATTGAAATAGCGAGCTTTGCGGACTTTCCAGATGATCGGGCTGGCGATCAGAACCAGGGCGAGCCCGACCAAGGCGGCAACACCGCTTCCGGTAGTCACGCCGAGGACGAGGGGTGCTGCAATGAGCAACATGATGTAGATCGGTATGGGCATGATGCCATCTTTCTGTGATGTGACGTCGACAAGCTCATTCTGGCGGCATCATCCGACACAAACTTCTCGTATCCCAGCAGAAACGGGTCAACACCTGACCGACATTGCTGTTCCGGCGGTTCCGATTGCCGTCCACACGCACCAAGCGACAAAGCACCACCCCGCCAGCCAATACGCTGAGCGGGCACCGACACATCCCTTGGGGGGAACCAGCCATGACCAAATTCCGATGCACCATGCTCACCGCCACCGCAGCGCTCACACTCGCCGCACTCCTCACCGGGTGCAGTATCGCCGCCGGTGACGTCACCGCGCTCATCCCGAGCGCTGGTACAGCGACGGCAACCCCGACTCCCACGCCAGCCCCCGACGCTCTCGTCGGCGACGTCGTCACGGCGGACACGCCCCTCGCGGACGGTCAGCGCACGTACGCGATGGCAGACGGATCACTCGTCGTCATCTCGTCAACCGGCCCGGTTCCGGATGCTGTGCTCGCGGACGCCAAGGTCGGCGCCATGGTGTTTGCAACTACAGACCTGGACGGTGCTGCGCAAAACAAGTCAATGATCCAGCAGCAGGATTCTCTTGCAGAAAAGCTGGGAGGTACCAAGTCCATCATGATTCAGCAGACGATGGGGTTCACCAGAGACGATCCGCAGGGCGGCGAGCCTAGCCCGGTCTACGTCATGCTGATTGCCGGAAAATACGTGGATAGCTCCATCTCACATGACCCCGCCGCCGTAACTCAGACAGCCAATGACTACATCGCGAGTCACGGCGGAGTCGACGCCGGCTGGAAGATCCTGAACCTGTTCTAGGCGCTGTCCTGGCTGCCCACGGTGGGTACCTCGACGATCCCGCCCACCAGCAACACGCCTTGCCTGCCAGGCACCACACACTCAGCAACATCCCTTGGGGGGAACCAGTCATGAACACCATCCGACGCACCATCCTCACCGCCAGCGCAGCGCTCCTCTTCGCAGCACTCCTGACCGGGTGCAGTCCCGCCAGCGGTGACCTGGCCGGACTCATCCCCACTGCTGACCAGGGGGTGGGCAGCAAGACGGCAACTCCCACGCCGACCGCGATCCCCGGCGACCGCGACGGCAACGGCAGCCTGTCCGAGTTCGAGAAGCAGATCCTGGCCCAGAACGCCCCGCGCGACTACACGATGCCGGGCGGCAGCGTCGTCCAGATCGACCCGACGCAGCCGCTGCCTGCTGCTGTAGCGGCGCACATCGCCGGAGTCGCGACGCCGATCGTCGCGCAGCTCACTACAGCAGACGAAAAAGCCAGTGTGATCCGCGCGCAACTGGCCGCGCTGATCGCTGAGCAGACTGCGGCGACCGGCCGGGGGATCGTGATCTTCCACCACGTGTGGAGCGCCGGCGCCAACTGGGGCCCTGCCGAGTATTGGTGGGTGGGCGACTTTCCGGGAAAAACCTGGCCGGTCCTGGCAAGCGATGACCGGGAGACGAACCTCGCCGCGGTGACGGCGGCCGCCGCCGCCCGAAACTACGAGCTAATCGTCATCGACTGAAGCTGGTCGCCTCGGCTCGTCAGAGGTGCCATGCAAGATCGAGATACAGCGCTGACGCTGCACCAGCTAACTATCCGGGGGGATCGCACTATGGGGACCACGAGCACATGCTGACGTTGATGCACGCCTCGAAAGAGGAAATCACCCGAGCGCACCACGCGTATCTCAATGGGATCAGCGATGCGCAGGGCCGCATCCGCGAGCACCTCTGGGAAACCGGCGGTCCCGAGGCAGATGGCAGCATCGAGAGCCTCCGGGGCATCGGCCAGTGGTTCCTGGCGCACCTCCCGGAAACCGCCGAGCCGTTGGCTACATCGTGGATTCCGGCCTGGTGGGATCCCCAATCTCCGCCCGCTGGAGACGGCGTCGACACGCACGCCCCTTTCACCCGGCAACAGCTGCGCCTCATCGACGAGGTCCACGCCTACGTCGCCGAAGTCGTCATGACTCATGTTCCTGGAGCTGAATGGGTCGTGTACAAGGGCTGCAAGAAGGACGTGCGCAATGGAGACACCGTCATCCAGCTGAACAAGCGTCGCCAGTTCTATCCGTTGTCCCTTGTCTACAAGGCGGCTCTCAACGAGGTGCTGCTCGACAAGCCGGTGGAGGCGGCGCTCTTCTACGACGTCGTGCGGCAATACATCAGCGACGCGGATTGACAACGAGGTCCCGGCGCTGAGCCCGCGCTGCCGATCGGCTTACGGACACCCTCATTTGAGCATCGTGGGCTGCCGCCCGCCGCCCATCGACCAAGCCCGTTGATAAAGTCATCAACGCATTGCCTCAAGCAATTTGCTACCGTCACAGCATGAGCGCAACCGCAGTTCTGGCCTGGGCAGGGATCCTCGCGCTGTGGTCGGCCCTCGTCGTTTCATGCACTGTGCTCTTGGGTCGCGGCGCTTACATGACCATGTACTTCGCAGCATCGGAAGAGGCACTCGCAGAAGCCCGGACCGGCAACCTGTTGATCCTCGGCAGCTCACTTGGCCTGTTCCTCGCCGCGCTGTGGGCGCGACGAATGCGCGCGCCGCTGTGGGCGTGCATCCTGGTCGCTGTTCCGGCGGCGCTTGTTGGGGGGCTGACACTTCTTGCTGGCCGCAGACTCTTTCCAGAGCTCAGTTACCTTCTCGCGGTGCCCATTGCTGCTGCGGCCCTCATCAGCGTCCTGATCCTTGCCCGGCCGATCCGCCGCCACCCAGTGACGATTGAACGTGCGTCACCCAGGTCCGACGAGGCCTGACCGTGCAGCCATCGCAGTCACCTGGCCGGACGCTCCAGCCGAGAGTTACCTGAACACCTGATTCATTGCGGAATCACGTGACTTCTGGAGGTATCAGGTTCACAGCCCGCGTGGAGGGTTCGATGGATCTCGATATGCCACTTGTCTCTGTCTCCGGTCGAACCGAGGCGCCGGAGTCTGACACCCCTCGTACGATGTGTGTGATCAACCTCTCGAAAGCAGCGCGAAGGAGTCCGAATGCCCGACGCAATGATCCAGGTGCGAGTCGACGCCGACCTCTTTGAGGCCGCGAAATCAGCCGGCGCTGTCGCCGGCCGCAGCGCGGCGCACCAGATCCGCCACTGGGCCCGGATCGGGCGCGAGTTCGAGAACGCTGAGGACCTCACAAGACAGCCGACAAGCTAGAAAAGCTCGGCACCTGATCGCGACACCGGGCCCTCCAACCGAAAGTTACCTGAACACCTGATTCATTGCGAAATCGCGTGTCTTGTGGAGGTATCAGCTTCACAGCCCGCATAGAGAATTCGATGGGTCTCGCTTCCGCGACAATCTGGTCACGCACGCTCTGGTCGCTCGGGTCGCGCAGTTGTGGCACCGCACACGTCTGCTAACCATTGCAGGAGCTAATCACCACTGTTCTCGCTCTAATTCGTGTTTAGCGACAACAAGCACCATCTAAATGCGGTAAAGTTGTGGTTATGAACGCTGCGATCACCAACACCGCTTGGCCTCCACACGGGGTGGAGACTCTGCCCTGGCGTCAGCAGGTACGCGGCGGCACGCGTGAAGACCGGGTGCTGAGTTCGGTCGACGCGACAATCCCGCCACTGATCCAGACGCTCGACTACATGCCGCCTCTGGCAGTGTTGCTGCAAACCGAGAAAGCCCTTCTCGCCGTCGCGCAGGCTGACACGGACGCGGAAGGCCATGCTGCTGCATTGAGCCGTTTCATGGTGCGTACGGAATCTGTGGCCTCCTCGAAAATCGAGCGCATCTCTGCATCTGCGCTGGACTACGCCCAAGCGGTTGCAGGCAACCGGGGCAATGCCTCGGCGATGAGCATGGTCGCCGCCTCGGCTGCGCTTCATGAACTCATCACCACCGTTGAGCAGCACAAGTGTTTTGAGCTGGAGCACATCATCGACGCGCACCGCGCGCTGATGAAGGATGACCCCGACGAGGCGAGCTACGCAGGTCGTCTGCGGGACATGCAGAACTGGATCGGCGGAAGCGACTACTCACCGCGGGGTGCCCTCCACGTGCCGCCGGCGCCGGCGCGAGTCGCTGAGCTGATGACTGACCTGGTGGCGTACCTCAACCGCGACGACGTTCCAGTGATGGTGCAGGCCGCGATCGGCCACGCCCAGTTCGAGTCGATCCACGCCTTCACTGATGGCAACGGTCGTATCGGACGTGCGCTGGTATCCGCTGTACTGCGTCGCCGCGGCGTCACCCGTAATGCCGTTGTGCCTCTGGCCAGTGGTCTCCTCGCCCGCCGCGACGACTACTTCGCATCGCTCGGCGCGTACCGCCTGGGCGACCCTGCGCCGCTGGTTGACTTGTTCGCGCGCTCAGCGCGTGCTGCTGCCGAGTGCTCGCGCGGCACCATCGCTCGCCTGAAGGCGATGCCGGATCTTTGGGCAGCAGAGCTGCGCCCTCGCGCTGGATCTGCGGCCGCCGCACTGATTCCGGCGTTCTATGACCACCCCGTGATGAGTGCAGCCGAGATCGAGGCACGGTCCGGGTCCGTGGCTTCTCAGGCATACCGGGCCATCGACCAGCTCACCCTGGCTGGGTACATCCAGGAAATCACCGGGCGCAAGAAGAACCGAGTGTGGGCTGCGTCCGAGGCGCTGGCCGAGCTGGATGATCTTGACCGCCGCATCCAGGCCGCGATGATGGCGTGAAGTGGAGACTCGCGGACGCAACGCGCACCGAGGTTTTGTCTAACGGTGTCGAACTGCGGCATGCACTCGAGGAAAACATCTAGCCGGTTACGAGCTCGCTGTCTTGGCGAGAAAAGAAACTACTTCGCGGCGGGTGTCTGAGAAAGCTTGACGATCCACTTTGGCGTCTCCACGCCGACGCGGCGGTCTGCGTTCACTCGAACGCGCGCGGCTACGGCCTGAGCTTTCGGGCTAGGTCGGCTGTCGCTCTGACGTTGCTGAATCTCGTTGATCGTCATGGTGTGCCTCCTGTTCCTGTACTAATTATGCGCGGGGGAGCCTGAAAAAACCACGTATGGCACCAAAGATTCGAGCGCGGATGCCCGTTGGTATAGGCGCATCATCGTCGTCAGCGGACGGTGCTTCGCTGGCAGGTGCTTCGTAGGCAGGACCAGCGGATACTCCCGTGGGCCCCTTGTTCAGGAACCACTGCGTTGCCGCTTCGATAAACGCTCGTTCTGTCTTGGTCTTCGATTCGAGCGCGTCGAGCACTTCGAGACCGGTTATCTGCGTGGTCTCCTCCGCCGCCAGGGTCAGGTTTAATGCGTACTCGGCGCGCTTCCACCATTGCTCCTTGCGGGCGTTCTTCGTCGTCGCGATGTAAACGATAACGGCAGCGACGACGGCCAGGCACCCTGTGAACCCGGGAGACTGTGCGAAATCCGGGAACCAGAAGAGTTACGTGCCGCAGAAGTCGCGCAGATTGTCGAGTACCGGGCCCATCCGCCCAGCATGCCAGAGACAGAGAACGAGCCGGACGTAAATCCGCAATGACGCGCTGCCAGCCCCCTTTTTCTGCGCAGCCTCATGTCGGTTCAAGGGGGTGGTTTTTTACCCCCGATAATCGCACTTATCCCTACTATCGGCGTCAGACCGAGGCGTTGTAGGTCCGGTGGCTCGGTTAGCGCCAAAGGCGCCGCTGAACGACCGGCTGACCCCGGCACATGCGTACCGCAAGACACCCCTGTTTCTCATGAAATCAACGCCCGTAGGGTCGCTGAGACAAATCTGTCAGCAGCAATGCGAGACACACGAGATGCGACACTCTGGGAATCGCTGCCGGAGCCTCCCGACGTCGAGTGGCAAAGTCCCGTCGTTCGACCGTTAGATGGACAGCCAAGGTGACTGATGACGGTGGTCGCGTCGGCCTGGGCGAGATACCCGATATCGGGACCGCGCTGATCAGGCGACCTTCACCTGGCATTATCTCGGGCGGATATGTGCCACACCCCATGCTGGGAGGCCAAGGCTGTGCGCCTACGAATTGAGATTGTCCTCGACGTCCCATGAATAGACGTTGGTCGGACAATAGCCCTTGTGCATGAAGAAATCGATGACAAACTCGTGCCCGGATTCGCATCGAAAATAGACAAGGACGGTCGCCTCTCGGACTGCTGCCGCCCCCGGGTATCCATCACTTGGAGCATTCCTGCGGATGGCCTTGCCTGTTCTGATGTCGACATCAACGCTAGAGTCCGTGTCCGGACCACCGGGCGTCGTAACTCGGACTGACACGGGATTGACCTTGACAGTCGCGCATCGGGCGCATTGTAAGAACGCGATTTCAGGTAGGGAGTCGGGCGAGGGGCTTGCGTAAAGCAAGGGCACCATCTGGCCAATGGACATGCCCTCCGTTTTCGCCTCAACGTCGAGAGATATTCTCGGGTACGTCCCGCGCTGCTGGTTTGCTGTCATTCCTACTCCTTTGGTGGATTGCCGCGATTACGACGTTGCAGAGTTGCCGACACGCCCCTGGACTGCCGTTTCGAGAAGCCGCTCGGCCTCGATCTTTGGAAGGACTGCCGGCTCAGCCATCGGCCCAGATTCCGAAGTCTCCGACGTTGAGGATCGTTCGTGCCGCAGGAACGTTGCGGGTAATTGAGGGGATGGCTTTGCCGATCCAGTCGACGTTTGCGTGCCAGACGCCTGCCACGACCACGTGACGGAGTCGCGGATAGAGGGATCTCGCTCAACGAAACCTCACGATTTCAGACCCCGCTCAACCAGGTTGTGCATTGCCTGATCTTGAGCGAGGAAAATGCCAGCGATGTTCTCCGCCAAATTTTTTTGTTGGACGCCGGTGAGCTCTTCCCAGCGTGGCCGCTGCCCACTAGTCGCAGCCGATTGCTGTTCTGCCAGACACCGAGCTGTCTCGTCGACGAGTTTGACTCGATACAGGGGCCACACTTCGCGCCAGTTTGCTGCACTCATTTACTTCCTCTTGACCCGGATGAGCTGCGTGACAATTCACAGGCAGGAACTCCGCTATGCCCAATTTTATTCAGCGAGACCTTCGACTAGTAGTCAACTCATCTCTGAGCACAATCGGGCCTAGGTGAAGCTGATCAGACGCGCCCTATGTCGAGAACAGTCACCCAAACAATGCTCGACTTTGGCCATGCGAACTTCACGAGTTGGAACTTCACGAATTGGGCGTCCGTCAAAAGGCCAGCGCTTGCTACTTGGGACGCGCGCCGTGATTCCGCTCGCAGCCGCAGCACGTCACCGAGCAGATGAACTCGGCATGACTATGAGCGACTACGCAGTGTCGCTGATAACTCAGGACATCAATCGGCCGCAATTCGCTCCACATCTCGCAGACCAGAGCGACGACAAGGCTCGCATCCCCGCCGCCTAACTCGAAAGTGTCCGCCGCTGTCGCGATGGGCTTTTCTCGCCTTTCTCATGCGCCGGCATTAGGTACTCACGACCAATCGTCCGACTCGACGATCTCGATCACGTCGTGGACGTCGCCGCCGTGGCGGAGCCACTGCACCGGGGTCTGGGGGCCCTCGGCGACGAGGCTCGACTGAACCGTGGCGAAGAAGCCGGCCGCGCTTTGCCAAGTCCATCTCGGGGTAATGACCTGGAGGATCTCGGTGAGCCCGGGCAGAAGCTTGTCCGGCGATCCAACACTGAACTGCCATGTCGGGAAACGGAGCCGGCCTGATATTTCGATCGCATACAGGCGCCCCTCCGCGACGGCAGCGCGAACGGTTTCCTCGTTCCAGTCCAGGAAACCTGTGACGACCTCCATCGAGCTGGTTTCGAAAAGGCCCAACAGCCATCCCTCAGTTACACCAACCTGTAGGCGTCCTCGGTCCACGGCTGCCGACGTCTCGGCCCACTCTTCAGCGCTGAATGCGCCCGATTCGATCAGGAAGCGGACCTCGTTCCCGGACAGCCTCTCGAGTGAGATGGGCCTCATCGCGAGCAGCATGTCCGTGAGTGCTTCCAGGAAGTATTCCGGGTCATTCGCCAGTCGAGCCACGGCTTCTGCGAGGCGCCGGATGGCGTCCTCCGAGACATGTACCGCCCCCGGTCCCGAGCCAGTTCCGTTAGTGGAATCGGCGGGTGCTGGGGAGTGCGATTCCGTCATGATTCGAATGTTTGCATCCCCCGCGGGGGAAGGCAAGACTGATTGGCTTAGGAAAGCACACCCCGGCGAATTGGACCTGATGAGTGCTATATGACCCGATCAAAGTCGTATTCGAGTTCACATTCGCCATCAGCACCTACATTCGCCTGGTCAACGCAGGTGGGGCTAGAAGCACGAGGCAATCACTCGTTTACGAGTGGAACTGAGGACGGGCAACGTCTTCAGTTGGCTGGCGTGCAACCGATGAAATTGCTCGGAAAATTGGCAAAATTTCGTGCTTCTTGAGCGTTGCGCGACCACTTAGTTGCCAGTTCGTGGATGTCAGCTGCCCAGAGTCGGCCCCTCAGCGCTCTGCTCGTCCTCGACCTCGACGAGCTCCGCGCGGAAGCGCTGCAACCTTCCCGCGCGCATGGAATTCTCGCCGTCATCCTCGACGGCGCGGTGAAGGACAAACGGATCACGGCGAACCCGGCACGCGAACTCAAACTGCCCCGTAGGACCAGCGGCCGGCGCGCATACCTCTCGCACCAGCAGGTCGAGCGGCTGGCGGTGGAATCGAAATACCCTGATTTTGTTCGCTTTCTGTCGTACACCGGTCTCAGGTGGGGAGAGGCGACCGGGCTCAGGGTTAGGCACATCGACCAGGCTACGCGGCGCTTCCGGATCGAGGAAAACGCCGTCAGTGTGAACGGCTTGGTCGTGGTCGGCACTCCGAAGACCCACGAGTGCCGCTCGGTCGTCTATCCGGCGTTCCTGGACAGCGCGATCGCAGACGCGAGCCGGGGCAAGAGCGCCGACGCGCTTCTCTGGGGTGATGGCGTGATTCACCTGACCCAGGGCCACGCGCACAAGGGCTGGTTCATGGGCGCCGTGATGCGTGTGATTGCCGCGGAGGAGAAAGCAGCAGCAGAGGCCAAGCGCCTCAAACGGGAGGAGCCTCCGATCATGCCGCGGGTGACGCCGCACGACCTGCGGCACACGGCGGCATCACTAGCGATCAGCGCGGGTGCGAACGTGAAGGCGGTGCAGCGGATGCTCGGCCATGCTTCAGCCGCGATGACTCTCGATCGCTACACCGACCTGTTCGAGGACGACCTGGACGGCGTCGCTGAGGCACTCGACGTCGCGCGCCGCGAACGGCTCCAGCAGTAACGCAGCGGTAACGGAAAGTCTGCGAGCACCTGTTTTCTACTGTGAGCAAACGGGCGCTATATCCTCGTAAACCAGTCGATTCGGGGGTGTCGGGCGATGGACACTGACACGCAATATGGGTTCAAATCCCACCGGTACCGCCACAGGGTTGTTCTTAGAACTTATTGATTCTGGTCCTAGAACTAGTCTTAAAACGAATGGCCTCCGAGATTTCGGAGGCCATTCGTCGTTTCCGGCGTGGATTATCCTCGCGGGGAGAGATTTCCTGAACAGGATCCCCCGAAGGCAACGAGGGTCCCGGTCAAGTCACGTGAACGCCGACTGAAGCAACCTGCTTCGGCGTTGACTTGGTTCAGGCGCGCGCTACCGTGCGTGAGTGCGGGCGAAGGCGGATGCCGCGGCGACCTGCTCCGGCGCCGGCCGCACCCCGGTGTAGCGCTCGAACTGTTCCGCTGCCTGCAGAGCGATGACCTCGGCCCCCGTGATCACGGTCTTGCCTGCCGCGCGCGCGGCCAGGATGAGCGGAGTCTCCGCGGGCAACGCCACCACGTCGAACACGCAGGTCGCGTCGGCGATCGCCTCGGCGGAATAGGACAGGTCGTTCGCCTCGGCACCGCCGGTCATGCCGATTGGGGTGACGTTCACGAGCAGAGGTGCTGTGAGACCGGTCGGCTCGGCCGCCCAGCGGTAGCCGAGCTCGGTGGCGAGAGTCCGGCCTCGGGCCTCGTTCCGGGCGATTAGGGTGCCATGCTCGAACCCGGAATCGCGGAAGGCCGCGGCGACGGCCTTCGCCATTCCGCCGCTGCCGCGGAGCAGGAACGGAGTGGTCGGGTCGAGGGCGCGCGCGCGGATCAGATCGGCGGCGGCGATGTAATCCGTGTTCGAGGCCCGCAGGCAACCGTTGTCGTTGACGATCGTATTGATCGACGCGATGGCGCTCGCCGAGTCATCCAACTCGTCGACCAGGGCGATGACATCTTCCTTGAAGGGCATCGACACGGAGCAGCCACGGATGCCCAACGCACGCACGCCGCCGATCGCGGCGGCAAGATTCGTCGTGGTGAACGCCTTGTAGATGAAATCGAGCCCCAGATCGGCGTACAGGTAATTGTGGAAACGCGTGCCGAAATTGCTGGGCCGGGCGGCCAGGGAGATGCATAGGCGGGTGTCTTTGTTGAGCAGGGGCTGCAGTGTCATGCGGTCAAGTTTAGGAGCGGAAGCGCCAGCGGAAGCCCGGGTGGGAGGAGCGGGACCCAGTCAGCCGGCGGTGGACTCCCGCACGATCAGCTCCGGTTGGAACTCGATCTGCTCGTGCACGAAATCGTCGCCGCCGGCCGCTTCGCGCAGCAGCAGGTCGACGGCCGTGTGGCCGATCAGGGCGCTCGGCTGGCAGATCGAGGAGAGCGGCACGATGGCTGCCGCCGCGAAAGCGATGTCGTCGTAGCCGATGAGCGCCACTTCTTCGGGGACCCGCACATCGCCCAGCATGCTCAGGGCCTGCAGCACGCCGATGGCGAGCAGGTCGTTCGCCGCGAACACGGCGTCCGGCCGGTCGACCGGGTCGCGGGCGCGCAACTGCTCGCCTACGAAACGCCCCTGCAGCACCGAGAGGGACTCCGTGCTGATCACCTCGAGCGACACGTTCGGATGCTCCCGCACGGCCTGGCGCGCGCCCTCCAGCCGGTCGGCAACCTGACGGATGCTCTGCGGCCCACCCACGAACGCGATCCGGGTGCGCCCAATCGAGGCCAGGTGCTCCGCGGCGAGGTGCCCGCCGGCCACGTCGTCGACGGCCACGGAGGAGAAGCTGTGGTCGGCCGTCTGCCGGTCGACGAGAACGGTGGGGGTGCCGCGGGCGCGCAGCCGCACGAGCCGGTCCCCGACCTCGCCGAGCGGTGAGATCAAGACGCCGTGCACACGCTGCTCTTCGAACAGGTCGAGGTAGGCACTCTCCCGGTCGATGTTCTCGTCGCTGTTGCCGAGGAGCAGGGTGAGACCCTCTTCGGCGGCCCGGTCCTCGGCGCCGCGCGCGACATCCGTGAAGAACGGGTTGGCGACGTTGAGCACGACGAGTCCGATGCTGCGGCTGCGGCCGGCCCGCAGTTGCCGGGCAGCGTCGTTGCGCACGAAGCCGAGGGCGGAGATTGCCGTCTGCACCCGCTCCACGGTTGCCGGGGAAACCTTGCCCGGCCGGTTGAGCACATTGGAGACGGTGCCGACCGACACCCCGGCGCGAGCCGCGACTTCGCGCACACTCACCGTTGCCATCGTCACCCTTTCGCCCTGCGCTTTGCTGCCCCTAGGTGAAGTGTAGATCACCGCGCCGCAGATTGAAACGAATCAATACACGAGACCCATTCGAAGTCTCGGTCGAATCTCATTTGGGGAATTGCACTTTTTCTGCTGTTGACGGATGCCCCAACCTCACCCTATATTCGGTGAATACACGTTCTCTGAAACGATTCACCCTTGCCGGTGCCGTTGAGGCATTCGGACCGGTCGTCGCCCTCGCAGTCGGGAACATCGAAATCCTCCCCGGTTTGATCCATGCCCTGGTCGGCGAGAATGGGTCCGGCAAGTCCACCCTCGTGAAAATCTTGGCCGGGCTCTACCGCCTCCAGGCCGGTGAGTTCCAGGTCGACGGGCAGCCGGTGTCGTTCCGCGCCCGAGAATCGTGTCGCAGGTGAGCACCGACCCGTACGGTCCGTCAGTGGGCAGCGGCAAACACAACGAATCGGCTGTGTGCTCCGGCGTGAGCCGAGCGAACCGTTCGCTCGCCGCGGTGGGGTCCGCGCGGTGATGCGTGATCAGGATCGGGTCGATCGCGCGAGGCGGCCGCTCAGGCCCAGAGGCCGATGCTGAGCTGGAGGTGCGCGTGGCTGCCGAGCACCGCCTGCCCCATCGGGGCGATGGGAACCGGCAGCTGCCATTGCCCGTCGCTGGACTTGCCCGGTGCCCAGTCGAGCTGGTTGGGCAGCTCTGCCTGTTCGGCGATTCGACCGGCGAGGGTGCTGCTCCACTCCCAGGTCACGCTTCTGGCCGCGCCCTTGTCGTTCACCTCGACGTCGACGATGAGCGTGTCCTGCCAGTCCGCGATCTGCTCGAGGTGGTCCCCGAAACCGAGGATGCCGCCCGTCTCCTTGAGTGAGATGATCTTGAGGTCGAGGGCGTAGCGGCACTTACGCACGTTCTTCGGCTGCAGGAAGATTGTCATCAACGGGACCGGTGACAGGGGCCCGGCGATGCCCTTCTCCGTGGCGTTCAGATCGATCGGGCAATAATGATCGGCCGTCTGCTCATGAATAAGCACGGGCACGCCACGGATGGCCAGCCTCGCCTCGCCCTGCCAGATGCGGTCCCTGCGATCGAGCTCCACCCCGTGCAGGGCGACCTCCACCCACAACCCGCCGGACAGGAAGCGGGAAAGGTTCTGGTACGTTTCCTCGGAGTTGACCAGGCCGTATCGACCCGAGTGGGAGCGATGGATGTAGGCCCGCGCACCCCCGTACACGTACGCGTTGCGGATCGCGACGAGACCATCGCTCTGCACGCCCATGACCGCGGACGACAGCCCGGCGGCCACGGAATAGTCCCGTGAATTCGTGCCGACGATGCTGAGGATGCGGGAGGGAGGGAAGGAGCCCACCATGCGCCGGGGGTCCCACCGGCCCGTTTTCGGGTCGGTTTCCCGGGCAGGGTCGTGGGTGGCCGGCAGCATGTACTCCTGCATGTGCCGGGGGAGAAGATATTGCTGCCCAGTGGCCTGAACCGGTCCATGAGCCAGCTCCCGATCGGCCCGCCGAGCTCGGCGGAGATTCCTCCATGCGGGGTCCCGATCGTGCAGAGTTTCGACACCGCTTCGGCGGGGTCGGCCAGTTCGCGCTGCAGGACGGTGCGGCAGATCAGCCCGCCCATGGAGTGGGCCACGAGGTAGACGGGTGGTCCGCCGCGCGTCTTGGCTTGCACCAGATCGATGAAATCGACGAGACCCCTGGCCGCGCGGCCGATGTCGTACGATTGCGGCTCGACCCCGAATGTGTCCGATGCGGCGTCGTAGAACCGGTAGATCCAGACGGAGTCCGGTTCCAGCGAGCGTGGATCGGCATTGATCAGGACGTTCTGCTGTCAGTAAAGCCTCACACATAAATGACGGGGTAGCGCTCGCTCATCGCGTCTTCATTCGCGCGTCACGTGTCACGACAGGAGGTCTTGGTGGCACGATTGGAGGCGTTCGACAAGCGGATGACGTTCCTGAACCGATTTCCGCGCTTACCCCACGCCGAAACCCGTCGATAGAGAGTTGAGAGGTGCAAGACGATGGACACAGAGCCGCGCGAAACCGCAAACACGACCATCAGCCTACTCTTGCGCCACGTGCGTGAGCGCGGTGGGGAGGGAGCCGTCATCGAGGTGCTCGCCCGGGCGGGCGTACAGCAGGATGCAAAGACTCTCCAGAACACGTCCGCGTGGGTCAGCTACGCCACCCGAATCCGGCTGTTCGAGGCCGCAACCGCGGTGCTCGGTGACCCGAACACCATGTTCACCGTGGGCACCGGTGCGGTCCGCGGTGACGTCCAGCCCGTGCTGGTGCAGCTCCTGAGTGTGTTCGCCTCACCTGGAGCAATTTTTCGCCAGCTGCCACGCATGGTGCCGAAGTTCACCACAACGTCGACGATGGATGCAGTCCGGGTCGGACAGACCAGCGCGACCGTGCGCTACCGCCTCCACGACGGCTATCGTCCGTCCCGACTCGACTGCCAATACGCCCAGGGACTGTTTTCGTCCGTGCCGGCCATTTTCGGACTCGCCCTTGCCCACATCAGCCACCCGCAGTGCCAATCGGACGGCTACCCGGCGTGCGAATACGTGCTGACCTGGTCAACGCGGGTGCGTTGGTGGTCGTGGCGCACGCGGAGTCGCTGGGTCGACGCATCCCTCGGCGTACTGCGCGACAAGGTGCGGGAGGTGCAACTGGCCGCGGCTGACCTCGTTAGCAGCGACGATGTCGACGAGGTGCTCGCCCGAATCGTCGATCGCGCCGCCTCCGCCGTGCTCGCGCCGTCGTACCTCCTCATCGTCGAACCTGCCGGGGGCGGCGCGCCGCTGGTCCGCCACCGAGGGCTTGGCGACGAACGTGGCGCCGATCTCGTGGCACGGATGCTGCGCGGCGAGCAACTGGGCGAGCGCGCGCTGGTCGTCGACATCGCATCCAATCGCAGGATCCACGGGCATCTGGCCGCCGTGTTCACGGAGGGACACACCGCGATGCTAGGAGATCGGGCCCTGCTCGAGGCCTACGCCGGACACGCGGCCGCGGCCCTGGACCTGTTCACGGCGCTCGAGGAATCCCGCCGGGAGGGAGTTCGCACGGCCGCACTGCTCAACCTCGCCCACCAACTGGCGATCAGCGACAGCGTCGAGGCGATCGCGGAAGTCATCGCGTCGGCACTGGCGGCGATCGTCGGCAGTGACGCGGCATCCGTTCTCCTCTGGGACGCCGACCTTGGTGAGCTTCGCCCTGCCTCAGCCGTCGGTTTCGAGCCTGCCGATCGCGAATTCTTCATGCGTACGACGCTGACTGTGGAGCAGACGCCGGAGCTTCTCGGCGTTCTCAGGCGGCAGGAACGCGTTCTGATCACGGCTGACGACGCCAGCCCGGCCCTGGCGGAGCTGCTCCGTGCCATCGGTTCACACAACGTGGTCGCCGTCCCCCTTCTCGCCGGGGATATGTTGATGGGCGTCGCGACGGCCTGCTGGGTTGCCCCCGTCGCGGCCGAGGTCCTGGCGGAGGCCATCACCCTGATCGAAGGTGTCAGCCACCAGGGAGAAACGGCCATGCAAAGGGCCCGGCTGCTCGAGACCGTGAGGCACCAATCCCAGCACGATGCCTTGACGGGCTTGCCCAACCGAGCGCTGTTCGCGCTGCTGCTCGACACCGCCTTGGCAGAGTGCCAGCCTCACAGCCGAACGGCGGTGCTGTTCTGCGACCTCGACAACTTCAAACGCGTCAATGACCGGCTGGGCCATCGCGCCGGGGACGAGCTGCTGCGGCAGGTCGCGGCTCGCCTGCGCGCCGAGGTTCGAACCAATGACACTATCGGCCGCCTCGGCGGCGACGAGTTCGCGGTGCTTGTCACCGATCTCGACGGCGAAGATTCGGCCATCGAGCTGGCCCACCGAGTAGTCGGCTGCCTGAATCCCCCTTTCCACCTGGCCGGCCAGCACGTGCGCATCTCCGCCAGTGTGGGTGTTGCCTCGCACAGTGGACAGGGGGGTCGCGGCGAGCAGCTCCTCGACGCGGCCGACGCCGGGATGTACGACGCAAAGAGAACGGGACGGAATCAGATCGCCGTCGCCCGCACCGAGGTGCCGGGCAGCGCATCATCGAACCCGGAATCACCGGGGGACACCGACACGTCACTGCTGGTCGAGCTGGCCCGTGCTGTCGAGGCAAACGAGATGAGGCTCTACTACCAACCTGTCGTGGACATCTCCCGTTTCGGCGAGGAGACGGTGGTGGGCGCGGAAGCCCTCATCCGCTGGGCGCATCCGCGACTGGGCGTTTTGGCCCCGGGCGCCTTCTTGCCGCTGGCGCAGGAACGCGGCCTCATCACCGAGATGGATCTGTGGGTGATCGCGACCGCGTGCCGGGACGTGGTCGAGTGGCCGCAGTTGGGCGCTCGGCCTCTAGGCGTCGCGGTCAACCTCGACGCCGCCACCCTTCTGGACTACCGACTCGTGTCGACGGTTCGCACGGCTCTCAACCGCAACGACCTCGCACCGGAGCGGCTCACCCTCGAGGTGGTGGAGAGCAGATCACTGGTCGACCTCCCCGGCATCGTCGAGCGCCTCGTGGAACTGCGCCGCCTGGGCATCCGCATCTCCCTGGACGATTTCGGCACCGGCTTCTCGACCCTGGCCTGGCTCAACACCCTTCCCGTCGACCAGATCAAGATCGACCGCAGCTTCATTCAGGACCTTCCCAACGCCTCCTCCGTCTCCCTCGTGCAGGGAATCCTGGCGCTGGCGTCGAAGCTCGACGTGGAGGTGATCGCCGAGGGGGTGGAGACCACGGAACAGCTCGACAGTCTCCGCACCAGCGGCGCCGTGCTCGCCCAGGGCTACCTGTTGGGCCGCCCGAGCGCGACCTGGGACCCGATGGCTGGAAGCGCGGTTGCGGCGGCCCGACGCGGGGCATAGCGCACGAGTCCGGGCGTGCTCGCCTCAGATCGCGGCCTGGCCGCCGTCGGCCGGCAGGACGGCCAACTGGTTCATCCGTTCGGGGACACATCGCTCGCGATGACCCTGGCACCCTCGATGGCGAAACGGATGGCCGGGGCCCGGCCGATCCCGGACCCCGCACCGGTCACGATGGCCGTCTGGCCCTGCAAACGGTACGGGGCGAATGCGGGTGCCATGGAGTCCGGACGAGCTGGCGCTGATCGCCCTGCGGCTCTCCCGGAAGCGCGAATTCGATGCCTGCAGCAGGGCGGACGTCGCATCCGCCGCCAGGGCCAGCCGGCGCACCCTGTTCCGTCACGTCACGTCATGTCTAGGTCCGATGGCGGCACACGCCTTGTCGGCGGCGGCTGATGCGGCCCCGTTCTGGTGGGTCGAATTCAGCGTTGGCGAACAGCAGGCGCTCGTCGGTCAGGTGATCGATCGGATCGGCCGTGCTCTGGGCGACTGAATGCAGTTGGCAAGCTCAGGCCAGCATGCTGCGCAGCATCCACGCCGTCTTCTCGTGCACGTCGAGGCGACGCACGAGCAGATCGGTGGAGACCTGGTCGGGCGCACCCTCGGCGAGGGGCAGCACCTCCCGGATGGTGCGGGCCGTGGCCTCGTGGGCGGCGACCAGACGACGGAGCATCTCCGGGGCATCCGGCAGGTCGGTGTCCTCGCGCACGACGGCGAGCTCGGTGAACTCACGGTAGGTGCCCGGCGCCGGGGTGCCCAGTGCACGGATGCGCTCGGCGATGTCGTCGACGGCCAGGGCCAGCTCGGTGTACTCGTCCATGAACATGGTGTGCAGAGAGTGGAACATGGGGCCAACGACGTTCCAGTGGTAGCTGTGAGTCTTGAGGTACAGGGTGTACGAGTCCGCCAGCACCCGGGACAGGCCGTGAACGATCTTCTCGAGCTGCTGATCCGGGATACCGATGTCGATTATCTGACTCACTGGTGACTCCTTAGGTCGTGTGGGTATTCACGCTACACACCCGGGGTGTGACGCCGCCGTGAGGACCGGTGGCCAACCGGAGTGACCGCGAACCCGGTCAGTCGATCCGGGCTACGGTGACCGCGATCTCGGTCACGACCGGGTTGCCGTTCTGGTCGAGCTGATCCGTGACCGCATCGTGCACGCGGCGGCTCACGTCGGTGGCCGCGAAGGGTGCGGCGACGCCGATCTTGACCGCGATCTTCAGGCCGCCCTCCTTCTCGGAGACGGAGACGGAGCTGGTCGACTGCGGCTTGCCGGTCACGGCTTCGACGGTGGTTGCGATCACCGAGGCGACCACGGTTGCCACGAGCGGGGCTGCCGAATACAGCGCATCCACGCCGGGGACTGCCAGCACCGCCCCGTCGAGTTGAGCGGTCAGCTGGGCCGGCGTCCCGGGGTCGGGCGGCGGCGCTCCAGGTGCAAGGGCGTCACTCATCGCTGCTCGCTTTCGCCGGCGGGAATACGGGTTGGTACAGGTCGCGGATGGTGATGTCGACGGCCTCGACGGCGAGTTCCGTGTGCTGGCTAAGTGCGGTGTAAAGCGCCTCCCGGAGCTGCTCGGCGAGCGGTGGAATGTTCTTGCCCTCCAGAACCGTGGCATCCACGCGCACGCTGACGGGTGCGCCGGGCTCGCTGACCTCGCCGTCGAGGCGGCACCGGCCGACGATGATGTTCGGCACGCCGTCACCGGCGGCACGCAGAATGCCGCGCACCGCACCTTCGGTCACGCTCAGGCGAGCGGTGGGGGAGGGGTGGCTGATCGGGATGTCCCGGCCCGCGCGCGCCTCCAGATTGATGTGCTGCAGAATCGAGTTGACCCAGCTGTCCTCGCGCTCGGATTCGCGCTCCACGTCCTTCCGGAGCAGGGCGCGCTGCGTGCGCCGGAGCCGCTGCATGCCGCGCAGGGCGATCTCGCACTCGGGGAAGCCGTCGATGCTCGGGTCGGCCGGGGTGCGGTCCCGGTCGAGGTAGTCGCTCAGTTCTTCGAAGGTGTGGCCCGCGAGCTCATCGGAGGGGTTCATCATCGCCATTCCTCCATCTCTTGGAGCAGAGTCTTCCGAGCTCGGGCGAGAAGCCCACGAACCGTTGAAACGGGAACTTCCAGTTCCTCCGCGATCTCGCCGTAGCTGCATTCCGCGAGTTCTCGCAGCATCCAGCAACGGCGCTGGTCCTCCGGCAGATCGCCGAGGACACGCGTCAGAGCTTCGGTTTGAGACTCCACCTCCGCCAGTCTATGGGGGGAGTGGCTCTCCGGTGCCGGGGCGTCGGTGAGATCGACGTTGAGGTGCGGACGCCGGGCACGCAGCCGGTCGACGCTTTTCCGGCTCACGATCCGCATCAACCAGCTCCTGACGGCGGCGCCGTTGTCGAGGGTGGGCAGCTGCTGCCAGGCGGTGATGAAGGACTCCTGAACGACGTCGTCCATCTCGTCATTTGATCCCAGGACCCGGCTGGCATACACCCGCATCAGCGGGCCGTAGCGACGCACGAGCACCTCGAACGCCCGAATGTCCCCGTCGGCGGCGCGGTCGGCCAGGGTCTGGTCGGTGAATGACTCAAGCGGAGATGCGAGCGGTGCCCGGATGGGGGTCGTTGGCATCATTCCTCCACCCTCTCACCCGCCGTGTCCAAAAATTATTTGACAAATCCGTGTGACAAATATGCCACAACACACGTCGTATTACTGACAGCCTCTGTCAGCCGCAGACCGGAAGGATTCCCGATGTTCCACTCACCCGCCGTCGACGACAGCATATCCGCCGGTGCCGTCATGCCCACGTTCGATTCGTTGCTCGTCGGTCCGGCCGATGATGATGATGGCGCCGGGGACTCGACGGCTGCGACCGCATACGTCTGGGGCACGCGCGCCTGGCTGCCACCGACGCAACACCACTGGAAAGGGAAGACGCTATGAGTGCATCCGACAAGATCGAAAACGCCGCCCAGGACCTCAAGGGCAAGGCCACTGAGGCCGTGGGCAAGGCCACCAAGGATGATTCCAAGGTTGCCGACGGCAAGGCGGAGCAGTCTTCGGCGAGTGTGAAGAAGGCCGGCGAAAACGTCAAGGACGCTTTCAAGCACTAAGTTCTTACGCATGGAGCGTCAGATCCAGTCGTTGCGCTTGAACAGCACGTAGAGCAGTGCCGAGAGCCCCACGATCAGCGCGGCCGAGCTGTAATAGCCCAACGGCTGGGCGAAGCCGGGGTAGGGCACGTTCTGCCCGTAGAAGCCCGTGATGGCTGTGGGCACGGCGATGATGGCCGCGTAACCAGTCACCTTCTTCGTGATCACGTTGAGCCGGTTGCCTTGAATCGCCAGATTCGCCTCAAGGATGGCGGTGGCCTGGTCACGCAGGCTCTCCGTCCATTCCATGACGCGCAGCACATGGTCGTACACGTCCTGGAAGTAGGGACCCATCTCGTCCCGCAGCAGGTGCAGATCGCGCCGCAGCAGCGTGTTCACGACCTCGCGCATAGGAAGGATGACCCGGCGTATCGTCACGAGACTCTTGCGCAGTTCGAAGGAGGCCCGCTGCACCGCTTCCTGCTTGGTGCCGGGCAGGAAGAGTTGATCCTCGAGTTCTTCGACTTGTTCGTCCAGTGCTTCAACGGCGTCGAAATAGCCGTCGACGAGGTGGTCGAGCAGCCCGTGCAGGAGGAAGGCCACTCCGTTCCGGGCCAGATCGGAGGCCGAATCCCAGTGGGCCACGACGGCCTCCAGGTCGAAACCTTCAGTGTGAACGGTCACCAAGGCCCGGTCGGTGATGAACACCGCGATCTCGTGCGTGGTGACCTGAGCGGTCGCCACGCCGAATTCGGCCGAGTACGCGGACAGGAACAGGTGGTCGGGGTAGCGGTCGAGCTTGGGCCTCTGCCGCAGCGTCAGGGCGTCTTCGACCGCCAGCTCGTGCAGGCCCAGTTCGCCCGCGAGGCTGACGAGATCCTCTTCGCCGGGATCGGCGAGGTCCACCCAGACGACGGCGCCGGACAGGGCGAGGTGCTCAGACACCTCGGCGAGCGGGAAATCCTCGTCGACGAGAGAGCCGTCGCGGTAGCAGCGGGTACGGGGTGTGGGCACACTCCAGTCAAGCCCGATCTCGACCGATCGAATAGGTCAGCGCGCGGGGGGCTCCCAGGCGGCGACGGATGTGACGGTGTCGAGCACCTGCGTGCGTCCGGCATCCGTCAGCTCGATGCGGAGGCTCGGTGAGTCCAGCGTCATGGCCACGGTGAGTCGCGCGACGGCGTCCGTACCGGTCCAGAGGAGTTCGAGTCGGTCGTCGCCGATGGCCGTCCAGGAGAAGTCGCCGTCGAAGGCCGGGTGCGTGCTGCGGATGCGGGTCAGGCCGAGCTGGGCCCGGGTCACGTCGGTCGCGAGGGCACGTTCGACCTCCTCCGCCGTGTAAACGTGGCGGTTGACGTCGCGGCCATTGCCGGTGCGCTCGAAGAGTTCGGTGTCGTCGAGGCCGCCGAGCAGTCCAACGTAGTACACCTGCGGTCGGCCGGGCAGGAAGTGCTGCACGGCGCGGGCCAGAAGATAGGGCACTTCCTCGCCGCCGAGGACGCTGTAGAACGTCGCGTTGATCTGGTGCGGCAGCGTGAACCACTCGGGCACGACGGATGCGATGGAGGAGTGGCCGTGTGTGGCACGCTCCGCCCGCGCGAAGATGTCGATCATCTCGGCCTGGGTCAGCAGGCCCGGCTTGTCGCCGATCGGGCCCGCGTCGATGACGCCGATACCGTCGTGAGTGTCGAGCACGGTGATGGCGTTCGCGGGGCGGATCTTGAGCCAGTCCGCGAGGCGATCAACGGTTCCGGTGCCGAGCGAATGTAGAAGCAGAGGCGCCAGCGCGAAGTCGTAGACGCGGTCGACCAGCGGGGCGATCGCGAGCTGCTGGCTGTAGTGCGCGTGCACCTCGACCAGCACCTCGAGGCTCTCCTCGTGGGCTATGGCCACGACCGTGCGGGCGAACTCGAGAGTCTGCTCGGTCATGAAGCTGTCGGTTCCGGGGGTCTTCACGGCGTAGCCGACGGCGTCGAGCCGCACCGTTGTGACGCCGCCGGCGGCCAGCGTCCGCAACACCCGACGCAGATAGGCGAGGGCCGCGGGGTGGTGCACGTCCAGGTCGACCTGGGTGGGCATGAAGGTCGTCCAGACGAGGTGACGGCTGCCGTCGGCGCCCTGGTAGGCGGTGAAGGGGAGTCCGGGTCGCGGCCGGTAGAACGCCGTGATGTCCTTCTCGGTGCCGCCGTTCGGGAACACGGTGTCGAAGGTGAGGAACATGCCCTCGGAGGTGGAGGCGGTGCCACGGGCCAGCCAGTCGATGAACTCGACCGACGAGGAGGAGACGTGGTTGACGATGAGGTCCGCGGTGAGCCCGCGCGTGCCGGCGAGGCTGCGCATGTCGTCCCAGGTGCCCAGTCGGGCATCGACCGCGGCGTGGTCGATCGGGTCGAAGCCGGCATCCGCGCCGTCGAAGGGAACGTAGAACGGCAGCACGTGCACGCTGCCGAAGGCCCTCAGCGGGCCGTCGAGCAGCGTCTGCAGATTGTGGATGGTGCCGCCCAGGCGGTCGGCGTAGACGAGCAGCTCGATTGTGGTCATGTTCAACTCCGGTTCGACTCGGCGCGGCAGCGAACAGCACCGATTCAGAAGTTACGGCACCCGGTGGGCCAGGGCAATTCCGGCTGTCCTTCAGGCTGTCCTTCCGGCGGCTCCCCCTCGGTGGTCGAGCGTGCGAGACCCTGGAGACCCAACCCGGCCAGGGAACCCGTGACGTTGGTCGAACCGGTCGAGCCCAGGGCCCAGTACCCCCTTACTCGTCGTCCCGGGTTGCGTTCTTCCGTTCGATGGTGTCCGTCATGCGGGTGCGGGTGCGGGTGCGGGTGTCGGTGCGGCTGTCGGTGTCGGTGTCGGTGTGGGTGCGGGATTTGGTTGTGTTTCGCCCTGTGTAGGGCCCGGTTTCGAGCCGGGGTGGTGCCATGATCTGTGCGGCTCCGCGCAGCATGCGGATGGCCCGTCACTCCGCGCGGGTAAAGCACGCTCCGGTGCGCCCCGGGCGATGATGCGTCCGCCATCGTTGATCACGGCCTTCTGTTGGCCGCCGTTGCTGATCAGATCTCTGACGGCGAGCGCGTCGGGCCTGGACCGGTCGGCGACCTCGGCCGCTGCCGCCACCCGAACCGCGTCCACCCGTCTCCCGTGGACCCCGACTGCCGCGGTCACCTGCAGCAGGTCGTAGTCGTCGTCGTCGAAGCCGCGCACCGCCGAACACCGCCGAACACCGCAGAGACTCCCCACGCCCCACCGCGAGGGTCTGCCACTCAGCGACCGCGCGGGCCGCCGCGGACGGGCCGGGCACGGCAACCGCTTCGAAGCTTTCCCAGAGGTTGATCACAATCAAAAGGTTACCAAAATTAGAACAAAGAAACGAGGTTTTTTCCTGTTGTGGATAAGTGCTATTCGAAATCTATGTTCAATTTGACCGGTACGCTTCGATGAACGAATCCTGACGGCTGCGGGCGATGATGGATCACGAATTGGGGGTTTCGGGGCGGTTGTTCCTGGTGCCGACGTAGACGAGCAGTGGACCGCTACGCGGGATCACCGTGCGTTCCGGACCAGTGCGCCCGAACGCCCTGCTCCGAGTCCGAGGCCGTGCGGCAACGCCGCTGAACGAATTCGACGGAGATTTGGGCCAAAATGGCCCTAGACACTGCTGAACAGCTGTTTTTCAGGAAAACCTCCGTCGAATTGGTTCGACAGCTGACCCGGCGCTCCGCCTGTGCCGACAGGCATCCCCGGGGTGTGGTCAGCTCTGGCCCCTCCGGGAGCTACGCAACCGATCGATCAGGACCCTCTCGTGTGGTGCCGCGGAGCGTCCTGGTCGGCAAGATTCGTCCAGTGCTTCTCGGAGCCGCACTCGTCGCACAGGAACCAGATCTCTTCATCCGCCAGGGTGTCGATTGCCACGGCTCGGGTTCGCATGAGTCCGGCGCAATCGGCCTGCTGGCACTGGGGATTGAAGTCCATGTATGGAGCGCTCTCTCTCGGCGTGGCAGTTTGCCGTCTGTGTTGACCGTGCCGGTGACGTTACTCCGATTCGGCGTGTGCGACCAGAGCTGAGGTGGCGGAGCCACTTTTGCGGGTGCTATGCGCCGAGGCGTCGTGCCCGGAAGCCGAACACCATTGCCTCAATGCTTGGAGCGAGCAGCACGAGGACGGCTCGGGAGGCCGGCCAATGCTGCTGCCCCCAGCGGGACCGGTTCCTCGCCGCCGCGCTCGTAACCCGGCAGCTCAGCAGGGCATCACCCAGGAGTGCGGCGTCGACAAGAAACACCGGCAGGAAGGCCACGGAAATCCAGGAGGTCGTGAGGGCGCGGCGCCCCTCGCGGCGCCTGCTCTGCCTGGGTGCCGACGCTCGTTCCTGCAGCGGCCATGGTCGCTCCTTCGCCGCCGTCAGACTGCCCGTCCGTGCCGCACCGGGCAAGCGGGGGTGGCCTGTCAGGGCATCCGTTCGTGCGCATTCCATGATAATTTCGCCTGACCATGTCAGACCTGCCTGCCGAATCCTCCCGGCCTGCCGAGCCGCTCGGGCCGCAGAGACCTCTCTCGCGGGTCGAGGTTGCCGACATCGCGGTTCGCCTGTTCCAGGAGCACGGCTATGAGGCGACGAGCACCGTGGACATCGCCGAGGCGGCCGGGGTCTCGCGCAGCACCTTCTTCCGGCAGTTCCGGTCCAAGGACGACGTGATCTTCGCCGACCACGACGAGCTGGTCGCCCGCATCGACGAGCACTTCGCTGCGACGCATTCGGATCCCTGGCTGGCCGTGTGTGAGGCCGCCGCCATGGTCTTCGAGCGGTTCCGCGAGCGACTGGAGATCGTGCGCATCCGGGACCGGGTCCTGCGGGAGACCCCCGTGCTGCGGGACCGGGAAACCGTTATGGCGATCCGGTATGAACGGATGTTCGCCAGCTACCTGCGCAGTACCGTGCCGGGTGTGCCGCCCCTGACTGCCATCCGCTTCGCGGCCGCCGTGACGGCCACCCACAACTTCGTGCTGCGGCGCTTGATCCGGGCGACGGACAGCGTCGGCCCGTATTCGCTGGCCGCCGAACTCACCGAGGTGCGACGGCTTTTCCACCTGGATGCCGCGGAGCCAGGTCCCGAGGTGCGACCCGCGGGCGACGTGGTCGTCGCCGTCTTCCCGGCCGCCACGGATCCCACCGAACTGGCTCGCGCCATCGAGGAGCGACTGCGCGCCCAGACGCGCTCCCGCTGAGACTCAGTATCACTTGACCTGAGACTGAGTGTCAGGTAGAACTTGAACCTGGGTATTTTCTGACCGGTGCACGAGGGCATTCATGCCCTGGTGTCGGACGACATCAGCCGATCAGGCCTGCCCGACTTCGCTGTCCTCCACGAAAGGGAAACCGTGCCCGACTACGACGTATCCAGGCCCCTCGACACCGACTACTACGGCGTATTCGCCGACGTGCCTGAAACTGACCGGGCCTTCTGGGACCGCGCTCGCAGTTTTGCCACCGAGTCGCTGGACGAGTTGACGACCGCGTGGGACAAAGCCGAGTACCCGCTGCACCTGGCCCGTAGACTCGGCGAGCTCGACCTTCTCACCGACGGTGTCGTCGGCCCCGGACTGAGTCCCATGTCGCCGCTCGCGGCCGGGCTCGTCAACATGGAGATCTCCCGCGGCGATGGCTCGATGGGTACCGTGGTCGCCGTGCAGGGCGGGCTGGCCCTGCGCAGCATCGCCCTGTTCGGCAGCCCGGAGCAGCAGGAACGCTGGCTGGTGCCGCTGGCCCGCGCCGAGAAACTTGGCGCCTTCGCCCTGACCGAACCGGACCACGGCTCCGACTCGGTCGGCCTGGAGACCACCGCACAGCGCGACGGCGACGAATGGGTGCTCAACGGCGAGAAGAAGTGGATCGGCAACGGCTCGGTCGGCGACGTGACGGTGGTCTGGGCTCGTGACGACGACGGCAATGTGCGCGGCTTCATAGTGGAACAGGACACCCCCGGGTATCACGGAGAGACGATCACCGGGAAGGGGTCCCTGCGCGCCATCCACCAGGCTCGGATCACCCTCACGGATGTGCGGATCCCGCTGGACGCCGTGCTGCCGGGCACCCACACGTTCAAGGACGCCTCCACGGTGCTCTTCGCGACCCGGCTCGGAGTGGCCTGGTCGGCCCTCGGCCACGCCACGGCGGTGTTCGAGGCGGCTCTGAACTACTCGACCCAGCGCATCCAGTTCGGTAAGCCGCTCGCCGGTTTCCAGCTCGTGCAGGAGCGCCTGACCATGATGCTGTCCCGGCTCACGTCGATGCAGCTGCACTGCTTGCGCCTGGCTGAGCTCGACGGCGCCGGAACGCTGCGCCCGATCCAGGCGTCGCTGGCGAAGTATCACAACACCAGGGCGGCGCGGGAGATTGCGTCGATGGCCCGTGACATGCTCGGTGGCAACGGCATCCTGCTCGAAAACCACGTCATCCAGCACCTCGCCGACATCGAGTCGCTGCACACCTACGAGGGCACCGAAAGCGTGCAGTCGCTCCTGATCGGGCGGGACCTCACCGGGATCAGCGCCTTCCGCTGACCCGATTGCTCGGCTCAGGACTCGGTCGACCTGTGGTCGACGGATGTCGCCGCTCGCGGGTCGGGCGGGTTTCGGTCAGGTGGACGAAATGACCAGTACTCGACATTGTGGAGACATTCGGCGTCTGCCAACGTACGCTGTGACACAATCACTCAGCCCGGCCGCACCGGAACGTGCCAGAGAACACGGGCAGCACTGCGCGCAACCGTCGTGGGGGACGCGGCCCGTGCGCCTGAACCAGGAACGCAGATCGATGACCGACAAACACCTCACCGACGATCAGCTGTTGCTCGAAACGGATTACACCAGCTACGCCAGCTCGTGCCGCGACCCGCACATCACCCCGACGAACGACCTCGTGGAATGCCGACGGCAGAGCGGCCACGACGACACGCACGCCACCAGGTCCGGCCTGCGCGCCATCCGCTGGGCCGCGCCGGAGCCACACGCGGCCTAACCGAGCACGCCTGACCCGGCCCGCCCTGTCACACGCCCGTGCCCCGAACGAATTCGACGGAGATTATTCCCGAATCAATGCCAGAAACTCAAAAAAAGGTCGTTTCAGAACAGAATCTCCGTCGAATTGGTTCACCGCCGGAAACGCTGCTCAACCTGTGATGAACAGCCTCCCCGCCCGGAGGCTGCTGCAACGTGCCCGCGAAGGGGGGTGAGTGCCCGATCCTCGCACTCCTCTGAGTGCGTCGCCCGGCCAAACGAGGGGTGGACCCCGCTACCCCGTAGGCTGAACGGGGCACGCTTGACCGAAATTCGACGTGCTCACGCTTGATGAGCTGAGCTCGACGAAAAAAGGCCAAATATGACGCAGAACATTTCCGAACTTCCCCGCATCCGCGCGATGATCCGAAGCGACGGAACGGGAGAGCTCGTCATCGACGGTGTCAGCTCGCGCATCACCGCCGCCGACGAGGCCGGCGTGCGCGAGGAAATCATCAACCGGGTCACGGATGCCGCGCGCGCGATCGATCGCGCGGTGCGCCTGACCGCGGAAGACGAGCAGGGCAAGTCGCCGTTGATCGTTCACCCGAACGGGGACGTAGAAGACGATGGGGCCTTCATCCCGACCTCCTTGGAACCGGGACCGGCATCGGAGCCGGTGTCGACCGCGCCTGCTGCCGTCTCCGCCGCTGTCTCCGCCGCTGTCTCCGAAACCGAGAACGTCGAACTGATCGCGCTGGTCGTGCCCGCGGAACAGCAGAATTCGGGTCTCGACACCGCCGAACTCCAGGCCGCCGGGCTCGATGACGCTGGGCTTGGCACTGCTGCGCTCGACACGGCAACGCTGAAGGAAGCCAAGCGCGATGCTGACATGCGCGATGCCGATGCCGAGGTCATCCAGCAGATCGAACCGGCCCCGTCGGCACGGGCCCATGTCCCACCCCTCACCGCGTTCGATGGCCTCGTGCTCGATCTCGACGCCGACACCGACGATGAGGACGATCAGGAGCAGGACCTCGCGGCCTCGCCCTTCTCCGCTCCCCGGGCAGCCACGAACCTCGTCGGCCCGGCACCGGTGCCGGGCGGCACGTTCGCCGAGGTGCCCGCCGACGACCCCTCGATCGCCCCCGCGGCGCTCGCCGGTGGTGGTCCGAACCTCGCGGACTTCATGAATTCCCGTCCGCCGCTCGTGGCGGGGCCTGCCCTTCTGGGCTGGCAGGGCACGGTGCGGCGCCTCACCGGCGGACTCGTGTCCCCGGCCCCCGGAACCGGCGAGATGTCGCACCGCGCGGCGGTCGCGTCCGTGCAGCGCAGCCTGGTCGGCCCGCGCACGATCGTCGTGCTCAACCCGAAGGGCGGCGCGCACAAGACCACCGCGACCCTGCTCATCGCCGCGACCTTCGGCATCCATCGCGGCGGGTACACCCTCGCCTGGGACAACAACGAGACCATGGGCACCCTCGGCGTGCGGGCGCAGACCGCCGCCCACACCAACACCGCAGTTGACCTGCTCCGCGACCTCGACAACTTCGCCTATTCAAGCTCCGCCCGGGTCGGCGACCTCGACAACTACGTGCGCAACCAGGGTGACGCCCGGTTCGACGCGCTTGCCTCCGACCTCGACCCTGCCGGGGCAGCCAGTATCGACGACGTGGCCTTCGGCAAACTGCATGCCGCGCTCAGCCGGTTCTACCGAGTGCTGATCATCGACACCGGCAACAATATGCGGGCGTCCAACTGGGAGGCGGCCGTCGACGCGGCCGACCAACTCGTCGTCGTCTCCACCATCCGAGAGGACACCGCATATGGCGCGGCCTCGCTGCTCGACGGCCTGCGTCAGAAGGGCCACGCCGACAAGGTCGCTCAGGCGGTCACAATCCTGGCGTCACCGGCCAAGACGGCCGATCGTCAGCTCTCCGTGCGGCTACACGACCACTTCAGCAAGCTGACCCGCACCGTCGTGGACGTGCCGTATGACTCCGCCCTCGTGGCCGGGGGATCGCTGAACTACGACGCGCTCGCGCCGCGCACCCGTGAAGCGTGGCTCGTTGCCACGGCCGCGATCGCCGAAGGTCTCTGACCCGGCGGCGTCCCGGTGTTGAGCCTGCCCGGCTGACAGTGTGCCAGCCGGGATTCAGGCGGCACTGATCTCGGTCGGGCATACTGGCGAAGGCCCGAACGGATGCCCATCGACTCAGATGCCCCGCAAATCAGTGTGTGCATCGAATCCTGCCGAACAGATCAGTGGTCGAAAAGATCATTGTGAACAGATCACTGTCGAAGAGAAAGATCAGCGTGCGTAAACTTCCTGCCCTCATCTCCATTGCCACGGTTGCCGTACTCGCCCTCGCCGGGTGCAGTGGGTCTCCCTCCGACAACACCGGAGCGGCGGGAATCGCCTGCGTCGATTCCGGCACGGCGTCGGAGGCCGTGAAGGTCTCCGGCAAGGCCGGCGCCGAGCCCAAAGTGCAGTTCGAGTCGCCGCTGACCACGAAGGCCACCGAGGTCTCCGTCGTGACCGAGGGCAAGGGTGACGCCGTCAAGACCGACGACATCGTCGAACTGGGGTTCTCCGTCTACAACGCGAACACTGGCGAGAAGATGAACGCCGGCGGCTTCGGTGACGACCTCGGCGCTCCCATCACCCTGGCCAAGGACTCGAGTGTATTCCCGGCGCTGATGAAGGGTGTCGCGTGCGCGAATTACGGATCGCGCGTCGCGGTCGTGGCCCCGCCGGCTGACGCGTTCGGCGAGACCGGCAACGAGGAGCTCAAGGTCGGGGCCGAAGACAACATCATCTTCGTCATCGACGTCAAAAGTGAAATCCCCCCTCGCGCGAACGGCGAGGACCAGAAGCCGGAGGACGGCTTTCCGACTGTCAAGCTGGCCGAGGACGGCGCTCCGACCGTGACGATCCCGGCAACCGACGCTCCGACCGAGTTGAAGACCTCGGTTCTCAAGAAGGGTGACGGTGCCACAGTCGCCGAAGCGGACACCGTGGTCATGCACTACTCGGGCGTCGTCTGGTCCACCGGTGAGGTGTTCGACCAGACCTGGGGCAAGAGCGGTCCGACCCCGATCTCCCTGGCCGCCGTCGTTCCCGGCTTCGCCCAGGGTCTCGTCGGCCAGACGGTCGGGTCCCAGGTGATGATCGCGATTCCGCCGGAACTCGGCTACGGCGCCGAGGGCCAGCCCGACGCCGGCATCTCGGGTACCGACACGATCGTCTTCGTCGTCGACATCCTCGCCGCCGGCTAGCCGGCCGTTCGGCTGCGCTCGAACCGACCGGTTTTCTGGGACAGACGGCCGTCGTGCCGGGCGCCGCCGCAGTGCCGGTGCGGTATAGCAGCGACGAGCACGGCACCCTTCTGCAGCTGGCCGAGGTCGCGTCCGGACCGGTCGACACGGAGTTCCACGCTGACCTGGTCGGCCGGGCGCATCCGTGCGTTCAGGTGTGGCGCTTGTCCGAGCCGGTCAAGGTCAATAAAATGTTGATTTCGCGGCTCCGCTCGTTCCCGCTCGTTTCTCCCGTTTTTCCCCCGACCAGGCAGGGATGTCCCATGACCATCATTGAGGCCAGAGGTCTGACCAAGGTGTACCGCTCCAAATCCGGGCCGGTGCATGCGCTCGCTGGGCTGGACCTGTCCGTGCCGCGCGGGACCGTCAAGGCGCTGCTCGGCCCGAACGGCGCCGGTAAGACGACCGTCGTCAAGATGCTGACCACCCTGATCCGGCCGGACTCCGGCACCGCGTTCGTCGACGGCATCGACGTCGTCGCCGACCCCAAGGGCGTACGGCGCATTATCGGCGTTTCGGGACAGTACGCGGCCGTCGACGAGAACCTGACCGGGTTCGAGAACCTCGAGATGGTCGGTCGGCTGTACCACCTGGGCGGCACCGAGTCCCGGCGCCGGGCCCAGGAGCTGATCGACCTCTTCGAGCTGACTGCGGCCGGCAACCGCCCGGTCAAGGGCTTCTCCGGCGGGATGCGCCGCCGGATCGACCTGGCCGGGGCGCTGGTGATCAACCCGAAGGTGCTGTTCCTCGACGAGCCCACCACAGGGCTGGACCCGCGCAGCCGGATCGCGCTCTGGGCTGTCATCAAGCGCCTGGTCGCCGACGGCACCACCGTGCTCCTCACCACCCAGTACCTCGAGGAGGCCGACCAGCTCGCGGACGACATCGTCGTCATCGACGACGGCCGGGTGATCGCAGAGGGCACGTCCGACCACCTCAAGGCACAGATCGGCGGCCACCGCCTCGAGGTGGCCCTGGTAGAGGCCGGCGACGGCGTGGCGGCCCGGGATATCCTCGCCCGTTACGGCGCGGGAGAACCGGCGATCACCAGCGACGGCCGCGGCCTCGAGGTCGCGGTGGTCGACGGGCCGCGGGCGCTGCAGCAGGTGCTGGCGGCGCTGGGTGACGCGGACATCCGTCTGCACGACGCCGGCATGCGCCGGCCCACGCTCGACGACGTGTTCCTGAAACTCACCGGCCACAAGGCGGACAAGGCCGCCGACCAGGCGGACGACGTGGAATTGGAGAAGTCGGAATGAGCTCCGCTGCCACCCTCCCCTCCTGGAACCCGCTTTCGCTCTGGTACTCCGACGGCTGGACCGTCACCAAGCGCAACCTGATCAAGATCAAGCGCTCACCCGACATGCTCGTGTTCGCGGTGATCCAGCCGATCATGTTCGTGCTGCTGTTCAGCCAGGTTTACGCCGGGTCGATCTCCGTGGAAGGCACCGACTACGTCCAGTTCCTCATGGCGGGGATCTTCGCTCAAACCGTCGTGTTCGGGTCGACCTTCTCGGGCGCGGCGATGGCGCAGGACCTCAAGGAAGGGATCATCGACCGCTTCCGCAGCCTGCCCATGACCTCCTCCGCCGTGCTGATCGGACGCACCAATAGTGACCTGGTGTTGAACACGATCTCCATGGTGATCATGATGCTGACCGGGCTGCTCGTGGGCTGGCGGGTGAACTCTTCGGTGCCGGAATTCCTCGCCGGCGTGGGACTGCTGCTGCTGTTCAGCTACTCTTTCAGCTGGGTGATGGCGCTGCTCGGCATGAGCGTGAAGACTCCCGAGGTCATCAACAACGCGTCCTTCCTGATCCTCTTCCCGCTGACCTTCATCTCGAACGCCTTCGTGCCCAGCGACACCTTGCCGACCCCGCTGCGCGTCTTCGCTGAGTGGAACCCGGTTTCGTCGCTGGTGCAGGCGGCACGGGAGCTGTTCGGCAACGAGGGCACAGCTCCGGTGCCCGACATCTGGACCATGCAGAACCCGATTGCCACGGTGCTGATCGGCACCACGGTCATGCTGGTCGTGTTCGTTCCGCTCTGCGTGCGCAAGTTCGCGTCCATCAGTTCCCGCTAGCAGGAGTCAGTGAATCCCCTGGAGAGTGCCCATGAGTGACCCGGTGCCGTTCCGCACCGACCGGCGCACAGGAGCGTTGCGCGCGCCCCGCAACACCGCGCCCGGCGGGGCCGGCCCCTGGGACGTGAAGCGCGTTCATCCGTCGCTCTACGGGCCTGCCAACGTGGACTGGGAGCTGATCGGGGTTCCGGCCCAGCGGTTCGTCGCCCTCGACGGGGCCGGCGACCCGGACACGGCGCCGGCCTACATCGAGGCCGTCGAGGCCCTCTACGCCATCGCCTACGCGGTCAAGTTCGCGGCCAAGCGTGCGCTCGGCCGCGAGATGGTCATCGCACCGCTCGAAGGCCTCTGGTACGCCGACGATGCCTCCGTCTTCACCGCCGGCGCGAAGGCGGAGTGGAAATGGACGCTGCTGATGAGCCAGCCGGACTGGGTGACGGATGCCTTCATCGCCGAGGCCATCACCGGCGCGCTCGCGAAGAAGAAGCTGTCCGCGCTCGCCCGGGTGCGGGTGGAGAGGCTTGACGAGGGGCTGTCGGCGCAGCTGCTGCATGTCGGGTCCTACGCCGCCGAGGCACCCGCGCTCGCCCGTCTGCACGGGGAGTTCCTGGCAAGCTACGGGCTGAGGGTGAACGGCCGGCACCACGAGATCTACCTCGGCGACCCGCGCTGCGCCGCGCCCGCGAAGCTGAAGACGGTGCTGAGACAGCCGGTCGCGCCGGTCTGACCCGCGCCGGCCGGGCGGCGCCGCCTACTCCTGACGCCGGCCGAGGTCGGCCTGGATCAGGAGGGCGAACTCCCGCAGCAGCACGGGGTCGACCTCGGCGGGGCCCCGGGGTTCCGAGTCGAACACGCACAGAACGCCGATCCGCTCGCCGGAGTCGGCCTCGATCGGGAAACCCGCGTAGAAGCGGGTCTGCTCCTGGCCCAGACGGGGCGGGCGGGCGGTGAACCGGTCGTCCAGGAGCACGTCAGAAACCACGAACGCTCCGGCCCCGCTCACGGCGAGGGCCGTGATCGACCCGGCCAACGAGTAGACGCGTGGAGTGAAGCCCACGCTCACCAGGTCCCAGAGCCGGTCGCCGTCGATGAGCGTCAGGGCGGCCGACCGGGTGCCGTAGGCGCTTCTGGCCAGGGCGACGATGTGGTCGCAGCGCACCTCGGTGTCGGCGGCGAGGATGCCCAGCCTGGCGACCGCCCGGCGGGGGTCAGGCGAGAGCGGCTCGGCACCCCACGCTTCCGCGCGGCCATCGGCCGTTCCTCGGGAAGCACCCAGGTACTCGGCATCGAGCGGTGGCGCCATCTCGTCTGCGAGGAGATTGGCCCACTGCACGTACTGCGCGGCCGTGCGCACCCGCCCCGGCGTTGAGGCGAGGGTTGCGGCCATGGGCACAAAGCAGCTCCGCTCCTGCCCCGCGCAGATCGCCGCGCTGGCCTCGTCCAGGCTGCGGGCGTGCTTCTCGGCCACGGAGCCCAGCCCGGAGTCGAAGGCCGCGATAGACCGGATCGGCTGCACGCCGAGCACGAAGATCCTGGTGCTGAGCGAGGACTCGTGCCGGATCCGGTCGAGCAGGGCGGACAGCTCGCGCTGCCAGACCAGGGCTGACAGGAGGGTGACGGCGTCGGTCGTGCCGAGGCTCACGACGACCGCGTCATATCGCCAGAGTCCCAGCCCGTCGAGTTCGGCCTGCGATGTGCGGATGGTGACCAGCGGGTTCGGGATGACGTCGACATCCGTGCCCCGCCCGGTGCGAGTCGACAACGCCCGCGCCAGAGATCCGGGCAGGGCCACGTTGTGGCTGAGCACGCCCCAGCCGACGGCCGGTCCGCTGCCGAAGAGGAGCACGCGGTCGCTGTCGGTTCCCGGGGAATGCGCCTGAGGAGTGTCCCGGGGCCGCGGGATGTCGTCGTAGTCGCGCGTCACGGCCGCCGACCAGGCTCGCATCAGGGGTACCAGCACCCAGCGCAGGAGTTGCGGCACGGAGGGCTACCGGCCGCCGCGGCGCTTGCCCGCCCGGGGGCTGGGGGTGTTGCGGGTGCGGCCCGGGGCGCTCGTCGCCTTCTTCGCCACGGCCGGCTTGGATTTCGCCGCCGCGACCCGCACGGCCTTCGCCGCCGCCTTTGCCTTGTCGGTCTTCTTCTCTTTTTTGACCTTTTCGGTGCCGGCGGGCAGCGAGTCGACCCGCGAGCTGTCCTTCGTGCGGCCGCGCACGATGCCGATGAACTCCTCGACGTCTTCCGTGGTCTCACGGGAGAGCCAGGCCAGGGACACCTGGCTCTCGGCGACATCCTCGACCGGGCGCGAGACGACATCCTTTCGGCCGTATAGTCGGGCGATCGAATGGGGGACGATCAGGATGCCGACCCCGGCCGCGACCTGCGCCATCGCGTCGTCGAGGTCGCGCATGGCCGGGAGCGGGCGGCGGGTGCCGTCCCTGATCTCGGTGGCCACGAGGCGCCACTCGGGCACGTCCTCGGGGTCCTGCAGCAGGTGCTCTTCGGCCAGGTCGGCCACCAGCACGCTGTCGGCGTCGGCGATGAAGTGGTCTTTGGCCGCGACGACCACCGGGATCTCCCGGTAGAGGGCGATCAGGCTGAGATCGGTCTCATCGACGGGCAGGCGCACCAGGCTGACCTGGGCGCGGCCGTCACGCAGCACCGCGTCCTGTTCGGACGGGTCGGTGCGGAAGACCTCGAGTGGCTGGTCGGGGCGTCGATCGGCCCAGGTGCGGGTCCACTTGGTGGGGGTCACACCGGCGACGAAGGCAAGGGAAAAGGTCACCGGCATCCTTTCTCGTGATGGCACTGCGAACGTAGATCCGTGGGGAGCGGCTGTCTCTCAGGCTATGCGGGTGCTCTCAGGCTATACGCTTGACTGATGAGCGAGAAGAAGACCCAGACCATGAAGCCCGCCACGGCGGCCCAAAAGCTCGGGATTCTGCTCGAAGCAGCCCCGGAAGAATTCCAGAGCGCACCCGTGTCGCGCACCGAGCTGGCCGCGCTCGAAGCGAAACCGCCTGCCTGGCTGGTCGAACTGCGGGCGAATGGCCCGCATCCCAAGCAGGTCGTCGCCGCCAAGCTTGGCGTCTCGATCTCCGGCCTCGTGCGCGGCGCCGTGACGGAGCCGCTCACCTCCGCCGAGATCCAGGCTCTGCTGCAGCAGCCGCCGGCCTGGCTCGTGACCGAGCGTGCCACCCAGTATGAGGTGCGCGAGGAGCAGATCCGGGTCAAGGACCGCGACGCCGAGCGCGCCCGCAAGATCGCCCACGTCGCCCGCCAGGCGGCCCAGAACGAGAAGGCCGGTCGCGGCCGCTAGCGCCGCCGTCCCGCGCGCACGTCGCTCCCTCCGCGTCGTCTCACCAATTCGACGGAGATTTTGCCCGTAGGACGTCGATTCCGGCCTTTTTGGCCAACTCGGGCCAAAATCTCCGTCGAATTCGTTCGGGGCGGGAGACGCTGCTGTGTCGGGTGTCGGGCCTCCTAGGCGTCGTACTGCGCGCGCAGGAACGTGACGATCTCGCCCAGTTCGGCTTGCGAAATGGAATGGCCCATGCCCTCGTAGATGCGCTCGGTAAGTGTGGAGTGTTCGGGAAGCCATGCCCGGGTGCGGTCGACGGCATCCTGCGGGATGACCGGGTCGGCCGTGCCGCGGCCCCAGAAGACCGGCAGGCGCCGCTCACGCAGGCGCTCGTCACCGGTGTGCTCGCTGCGCCCCACGAAACCGGACAGCTGCACCGCGAACGCGAACCGGTCGGGTGCCTGCCGCAGCAGCTGCAGCGCCATAGCCCCGCCCTGCGAGAAGCCGAGTAGTCCGACGGACGCGGGCTGCTCGGGAAGGCCGTCCAGCCATTCGAGCACCCCGGCGGCGGCAGCATCCAGTGCGTCGGCGCTCGGCGAGCCCGGGTTGACCTTGGCGCCGGCGGCCCCGATCGGGAACCAGGCCCAGCCCGGACCGGTCGGGAGCGGGGCGCGCAGCGCGGCGATCACCGGATGCAGCGGCAGGTGCGGCGCCAGCGAGAAGAGATCCCCCTCGTGCGAACCGTAGCCATGCAGAATCAGCAGAAGCGGTCGCCCGGCACGGTCGGCGCCAGACGCGCTCCACAGCACGGCATCCGGGTCGATGGGCTCGGCGCACGCGGCGGCGGCGCCGGTGGTGCTGCTCTCGGTGGTGTCGTCGCTCCCGGTGGAGGCGTCGCCGCCGGGATTGGTGTCGTTCGGGCCCATGGTGGTCCTCCTGTTCGAGGTCGACACCGGGAAACGCCGACGGGTCAATCTTTCCACTCCCGGGGACGCGGCAAAATCGGTCGGCATCCGTCGTACCCCATGCAGAACTCCGGCGATCCGCTGCGAGAAGCCGGAAAGATGCCCGTACTTCCGGGAACCGTGCCACCGCTCCGCCGAATTGCAGGAGCCATGCACACCACCGGCCGGCACTTCCCCACGTGGCGGCGGCATCCGCGGGCACCCCGTGGCCAACTCAGGAGATTCCGGCAGCGGCGGGCGCGCCCCCGCAGAGTTCCGCATGTTACCGCGTCGTTTCGCGGGGCGACCGCGCCAGCCACCCGTTTCTCCTGAGTCAGCCTCACCTCACTCGCCCCGCCTGGCCTGCCCTGGCCGGCCCGAGCATCCGTCGCCACCTGCTCGACCGGCGACGGATGTCCCGATCAGCTGGTCCGCCGCCTCGCCCCGCGCCGCCGGAGTGAGGCCCGCGAGGTGGCCGGTCGCCCACCAGAGACGGCCGGCGAACCCGAGTCCGGTGTTGTGGGTGACTGCGCCGGCCCGGGCCACCCGGTCGATGAACCCGGCGAGGGGAGCAAGGCCGAAGGAGATCCCCACGGGGGTGATGCGCATGGCCGCGCCGTTGGTCGTGCCGAAGCGCCCGGACTCGAGGGATGACACGCCGGATCGCAGGCGCTCAAGCGTCGTCGTCGAGGGTCCGAGCAGATCGAGGGAGCCGCGCGCCCGCGCCCGTTCCACTTAGTCGAGAAGCCGCTTCGCGAAGACGCCGGGGTCGCCCTGGCCGTGACAATCGATCAGGAGCGGGCCAGCAGACTGGCCTGCTCCGCGTCATCCGTGATCGACCCGGCGGGCATCCCGACGGCGATCGGCTGGTGCGGTCCGGGGTCCCGAAACCCCTCACTGGCGCCGTAGTCGGCCTCGATCTAAGCCCGGGACAGGTCCTGCGTCGGCATCCCGAGTGCATCGCCGAGCGCCAGCCGGTGAAGGCGCCGAGCGCGCGGTCGTGGCGCGCCGCCGCAGTTCTCTGCCTCACCATGCGCAGACCGTCGCCGCACGCGCGCCGGACCGCGCCCGTTCCGTCCGACCCGCAGCGGGGTGCCCATGGCGTATCCGGGCGCAGGGTACGACAGAATAGCCTCATGAGCGTGCGCACCCCTGACCCCGATCCGGACTGGACGCCTGGCCCCGAGGGCGCGGGGCCGCCCCACACCAACCCGGGCTGGCTGAGCGACGTCGAGCTGGCCGAAGTGCGGCGCCGACTTCCGATCCTTTACATCGAGGCGGTGCCCGTGCGCGTCGACGGCCTCGGCCAGGTCGTGGAGGTCGGCGTGCTCCTGCGCGCCCGGTCGACCGGCGAGATGACTCGGATGCTCGTGTCCGGCCGCGTGCTCTACGGCGAGACCCTGCGCGACGCCCTCTTCCGGCATCTCGAGAAGGATCTCGGCCCGATGGCCTTCCCGCAGCTGCCGATGAGCCCGGTGCCGTTCACGGTGGCCGAATACTTCCCGATGCCGGGCATCACCGCGTTCACGGATGACCGCCAGCACGCCGTTTCGATGGCCTACGTCGTTCCCGTCACCGGCACCTGCGACCCGCGCCAGGACGCCCTCGAACTGACCTGGATGACCCCCAAGGAGGCTGCCTCCGACGCGGTGGCAGCCGAGATGGAGGGCGGGCGCGGGGCGCTGCTGCGCATGGCGCTCGCCTCGGTCGGCGAGCTGCGTTAAGCCGCCTGATGGCGGCCCGATCCTGCGGGCCGCCGCTGCGAGCTACTCGGTCGTGACGAGTGACAGACGACGTGCGAGCGAGCGCGGTCGCACCAGGCGCACTTCGTGGAGCTGTTCGCCGAGCACTTCCTGATCCTGCTCGTGGCCGTCGGGGGCGTAGCCGTTGCGCTTGTAGAACGAGTGCGCGCGGGGGTTGTTTTCGGCGACCCACAGGTAGGACGGGCCCTCGTCGACGACCGCGTCGAAGAGCTGCTGGCCGATGCCGGTGCCGTGGTAGGCGTCGAGCAGGTAGATGAAGTAGAGCTCCATCGGGGCCGGTTTGTCGGCGTCGCGGGACGGCCCGCTGCCGGCGAATCCGACGATCTCGCCGTCGACGAGGGCCGCAACCTGGCGGTGGTTCGGTCCTTGGGCGCTGAACCGGCGCCACATGGCGGCCAGGCGTGCGGGCTGCAGCTGCTCGAGGGCGGCCTCGCTGAGCAACTGGTCGTAGGTTTCGTGCCAGCAGGTGGCATGCACGCGGCCGAGACTGTCGGCATCCGCTTCTGCGACGGGACGAAGTACTGCTGTGGTGGCCATGACCCGAGACTAGCTCAGCCGCAGGCACACGATTGACGCTGCCGGGTTCTGCCCGTGGTCACTGCGCCGACGGCTCCCGTCCGACCCGCGACTTCCCGGTCTACGGCGGCTCCAGACCCCGCCGATGAGTCGGATAACAAGTGGCTAACTCCTGAGATCCGGTGGCGCCATGGTGTGGCGCCACGTGATTCCGGGGCCGAGCATCCGTCACGGGCATGTTTCTCCTGAGTTGGCCACAAGGCAGAACGGGCCGGCCTCGGGAGAGGCCGGCCCGTTCACAGTGGAACTAACGTGCAGATGCTACCGAGCGACTAGCCCTGCGCGCGGCGCGGGGCCGAGCGACGAGCGCCGCCGGTGGCACCGGCGCCGCGCACGAGGCCCCCGACCTGGAGGCCGCCGGAGCGACCACCCTGGGCCGGACGGCTCTGGGCGTTGCCCGATCCCTGGCTGCGACCGGATGCCGCGGGGCGGCCCGAGCGCTCCTGGCGCGCTCCGCCGGCGGGTGCCACTGCGTCGCTGCCGCGGTGTCCGCGGTTGCCACGTGCTCCACCGGCGCGGGCGCCGGAGTCACGGGAGCCGGAGTCGCGCTCATCGCGGTTGACGCGCTTGCGCTGGGCGTTGGCGCCCTGCGAGCGGCCGCCCTGGGACTGGCCGTGCGGCTGCTCCACGCGGGGGAGCGGCTTGACGTACGCTGCGACGTCGCCGACGAGGGCGTCCACGGCGGGGGAGGACGCGGTCACGCGCTGCGGGGTCACCTTGATGGCGGCCTTGCGCAGCAGCGCGTCGGTGTCGCGGCGCTGTTCGGGAAGAACCAGAGTCACGACGTCGCCGGCGCTGCCGGCGCGGGCGGTCCGGCCCGAGCGGTGCAGGTACGCCTTGTGCTCGGCCGGCGGGTCGACGTGGATGACGAGTTCGATGTCGTCGACGTGCACGCCGCGGGCGGCGACATCCGTGGCGACGAGAACCTTCACGTCGCCGGCGCTGAACGAGGCGAGGTTGCGGTCACGGGCCACCTGTGAAAGGTTGCCGTGCAGGTCGACGGAGGGGATCCCGGCGTCGGTGAGCGACTTGGCGAGCTTCTTGGCCTGGTGCTTGGTGCGCATGAAGAGGATGCGGCGGCCGGAACCGCTCGCGAGCTTCTCGACGAGCGCCTTCTTCGATTCGACGCCGTCGATCTCGAAGACGTGGTGCGTCATCGCGGAGACGTGGCTGTTGGCCTCGTCGACCGAGTGCATGACCTCGTTGTGCAGGAAACGGCGCACGATCTTGTCCACCCCGTTGTCGAGCGTGGCCGAGAACAGCAGGCGCTGGCCGCTGCTGGGCGTCTTGTCCATGATGCGCGTGACGACGGGCAGGAAGCCCAGGTCCGCCATGTGGTCGGCCTCGTCGAGCACGGTGATCTCGACGGCGTCCAGGCTGATGAAGCCCTGCTTCATGAGGTCCTCGAGGCGACCCGGGCAGGCCACGACGATGTCGACGCCGGCCTTGAGTGCGGAAACCTGGCGGCCCTGCGAGACGCCACCGAAGATCGTGGTTGTGTTGAGGCCGTACGCCTCGGCCAACGGCGTGAGCGCGTTGGTGATCTGCGTGGCCAGCTCGCGGGTCGGGGCGAGGATGAGGCCGAGCGGGCGGCCCGGACGACGTCGGCCGCCGGCGAGCTTGCCGCCGAGGCGTGACACCATGGGCAGTGCGAACGCGAGGGTCTTGCCGGAGCCGGTCTTGCCGCGGCCGAGCACGTCGCGGCCGTTGAGGGTGTCGGGCAGCGTGTCCACCTGGATCGGGAACGGGCTGTCGATGCCCTGCTCGGTCAGGATGGCAACGAGAGGGGCCGGCACGCCAAGCGCGCTAAAGGAAGTTTCAGACAAAATGGTGCCTTTCGGGCATCAGATTCCTCGGGCATCCGTTCCGCACGGGCGGCAACTCGGAGCCTCAGAGGTTTCACATGGCGAAGGTGCCGATGGGCACATCCGTTCGCCGTAAGAAGGTTTAATTCGAAAAATCGGGCCGGCCCTGGTGGGCTGCCGCAATAAGAAGAGGCGTTCTACGACGCAGCGAGCGCAACTGCACACACGCAAGCTTCCATTCTAGCGGATGCTGTCAAGCCCTAGGGTCGAACGCCCGCCCGACGGGAGCCGTGGGGTGGCGCTCCGCACCGGGGGTCAGCTCGCCGACGGGCACCTCCGCGGCCACGGTATTGCCGGCCTGGGGCAGCGGACAGGCCCACATCGGGTCGTACGCGCAGGACGGGTTGTAGGCGAAGTTGAAGTCGAGGATGATGCTGTCGTCGTCGGCCCCGGCGCCCAGGTCGGCGCCCTTGACCGTGTCGAGCAGGTAGCGACCGCCGCCGTAGGTTCCGCCGGGCTTGCCGGCCAGACCGTCGCGCACAGGCAGAAAGAGCCCGCCGCCGTAGCTGGAGAGCCGCCACAGGTCGATTGGTCCCAGGTAGGGCAAACGCACGGTGCCGACGAGGTCGAACTGCACCTTCCCGTCGGTGCCGGTGTCAACCGAGATGCGCATCGGATGTTCCGCGCGGTGCACCTCGGCCTCGAACCGCCAGTCGGGGTCGTAGGCGGCGACCGGCAGCCCGGTGAAGCCGGCCCGGTCGTCGGGCATCAACGGCGACGCCGAATGCCCGCCGAACAGGTCGTCCCTGCCGCTCCGCCACAGTTCGTGGCCGGCGGCCGGGTCGTGCGCGCTGAGCTGGCGCACGCCGCCGTACAGCCCGAACACGCGCCGACGCCAGTCGGCCACCTGCAGGGCGCCGAGGGTGGTGCTCACGAGCTCGCGCCGGACTCATCGACGCCGAGGTCGAGGCTCCAGTTCGGCGCGAGGCGCTTGAGCTGGTGCAGCCGCCACTGCCAGAGCGCCCAGAAAACGGGCCAGCTGGCCAGGGTGAGCGCGCCGGTGCGGAAGATCAGCTGGTCTCGAAAAAGCGTCTTGCCGGTGCCGGCCGGGTCGGGAGACACGGCCATCCGGTGGTCCCAGAGGGTGACCGAGGCGAGCGGCCCCGATACCCCGCGGCCGGTGTCACGCAGGATGCGCACGCCATCCTTCCGGGTGGTCGCCATGGTCAGGCGGATCACCTGGTCGCCCATCGGCACCAGGCCGAGCGCAGTCAAGCTGACCGGATGCTCACCCGGCTCCCAGATGGTGGGGAAGCCATCCATCTCGAGCGATTCGACGCTCACCACGGGCGAACTTACCTCGCGGAACACGGCAGGACTCCGCAGGGCGCGCCAGGCGGCATCGGGGGAGCAGTCGAGGATCTCTTTCAGAAGAACACGCATGACCCCAGTCTGTGGTGCTGGGGCATGCAGTACAACTAAGAGGGTGGCAATTCGATACTGGCTGGGCGTTGCCTCACGCGAACACGTGCTGCGCGCCGTCGCGGTGGGGCTCGTGCAGGCCAGCCACGGGGCCCGGGTGGCGCTCGAGCAGATGGGCGAGTCCGACGGGGTGGTCTACTATTCCCCGAAGACGGACATCGACGGCGACGCGCTGCGCGAGTTCACCGCGATCGGTCGCATCGCCCCCGGAATCGTGCATCAAGGCGAGTCCGCCGCCCCGAGCTCGTACCGCCCGTGGCGACGTCACATCGATTACGAAACGGATGTCGTGGCCGCCTCCATTCGCCCGCTCCTGTCGGTGCTCGAGTTCACCCGCAGCAACCCCGACTGGGGCTACCAGCTGCGCCGGGGGCTGCTCGAGATCTCCCGGCACGACTTCGAGGTGATCCGGCGGCAGATGCGCCGGGAGTAGCGCTGGTACCAGCCGTTCTTCGCCGATGATGCCGAGGCGACCCGTTTCCGCGGCGATTGTGGGTGGGATCGGCGATTTTCAAGGACGTGCCGCCGGGTGCGGCGCCGGGGTGAGGCGCATCCGTTCGGTACACTGAAGGCATGACTGGCGAGTTCTGGTGGGTGCCCTCGGCCGTCGTTTTCGGTGGGGCGGCAGCGGTCGTCGTGGTGATCGTGATGATCATGCGGCGCCGGGTCTGGGCGCGCGCGCGCGTCGACCTCGCTCTGGCCGCGGAGCGCACCCGAGCCGCCGCAATCGCCCTCGTGCGTGCGGATGACCTGATCGAGGTCGCCACCGACGAGCTCGGTTTCGCGGTCGCCCAGTTCGGGGAGAACGCCACCAGCGACTTCGCCGCCGCGCTCGACTCCTCCCGGCGGCAGGTGCGTGACGCGTTCCTGCTGCAGCAGAAGCTCGACGACAGCGTGCCCGACTCCGAGGGTGAGCGTCGCCGCTGGACCGAGGAGATCATCGTGCTCGCCGACGAGGCCGTCAAGCGCCTCGGCGCGGAGACCCGCACTTTCGACTCCCGGCGCGGCGTCGAACGGGATGCCCCGCTGCTGCTTGAGAAATTGCGTCGTCGCCTCGACCGGGTCGCCGACCGCGTCGCGGCCGGCACCGCCAGCCTCTCCCGGCTCAGCCGCACGTATGCCGCGCACGCCCTGGCCCCGATCAGCGGCAACGTCGCCCGCGCCGAAGAGGCCGTCGATGACGCCCGCCGGGCAGCGGATGCCGCGGCCGCCCGTCTCTCCCGCGAAGCCACCGACCCCGTGGGTGACCGGTTGCTCGCGGCCGAGCAGGCCCTGCACCGCGCCGGCACCCTGCTCGACGCGATCGAACAGGGCGAAGACCAGTTGCACGTCGGATTCGCCTCCCTGGCCCGAGCGCTCGACGCGGCGGACGCCGAGCTGGCCGAGGTGCGCGTGCTGCGCGACACCCACGAGGAGACCACGGCCCGCGGCGAACTGAACCGCGTTATTGCGGAGGCCGACCGGGTGGTCGGCGAGCTGCGGCAGCCGTCGCGCTTGAGCGACCCTGCCGCTGACCAGTCCCGACTGCGCACGGCAATGGACGGTCTCGACCTGATCCGTTCCGAGGCCCGCAACCGCCAGTTGCGGCTCGACAACGCCCGTGGCGCGCTGACCGGCGCTCTGTTGGCCGCGCGCAGCCAGATCACCGTGACCCGCGACTTCATCACCGCGCATCCCGGCCGCGTGGGCGCTGTGGCGCGCACCCGCCTCGCGGAGGCCGAACGCAAGCTGAGCCTGGCGGCTTCGGAGGCCGACCCGGTGTCCGCATTGGACACCGCGCGCAGCGCGATGACCCATGCCACGGATGCCGACGCGCTCGCCCGCTTCGACGTCCGGTAGCGCCGCCGCTACCCTTGGGGCGTGAACAAAGACGCGCCCCAACAGAAGTACCAGGTCCGTTTCGATGTCGGCCTGGCCGGGTTCCAGGCTCTGGCCGCCGAGGCCGACGTGGTCATCCTGGCCGACGCTTTGCCGTCGCCCGGCTCCGAGATCGTTCTCCCGACTGCCCTGCACGAGCACCAGGTCATCGCCGCGAGCCTCGCCAATCGCGCGAGCGTGGCCGAATGGGTGCTCGCCCGCCAGGCGGAGAAGGGAGACCGGTTCTCCGTGGCCGTGATCGCCGTGGGCGAGCAACGCCATGGCGGCGCCCCCCGGTTCGCGGTGGAGGACTTCCTCGCCGCCGGCGCCGTGATCGACGCCCTCGCCGCCCGCGGCATCGACCACTGCTCGCCGGAGGCGGCCGCGGCCGCCGCGGGATTCGCGGGTCTCGCGCGGGCCGTGCGGCACCTGGTCACCGCGTCCGAAACCGCCCAGGCGCTCGTCGCCGAGGGGCGGTCGGCCGAGGTGCAGGCTGCGGTAGGTCTCGAGGCCCCGGCAACGCAGGCCCCGGCGACGCAGGCCCCGGCGACGGATGCCCCGGCGCGCTCCCCGGGAATCTCCCGACTGTGGGAATTCGCCTTTCCGGGCTGAGGTTGCACCTGAAGCGGCCTCTGAGCCGAACCCCTCGTTTCATCCTCACTGTTTGAATCTCACTGAAGGAGCAACTCCCATGAAGGCAGTACTCAACGGCACCGTCATCGCCGAAGCACCGCAGGCAGATCTCCTCAAGATCGAGGGCAACTGGTACTTCCCACCGGCGAGCGTGAACTCCGAGTTCCTCGTCGAGAGCCCCACGCAGTACACCTGCTCCTGGAAGGGCGCGTGCCAGTACTTCAGCGTCAAGGACGGCGAGACTCTGCTGCAGGATCGCGCCTTCAGTTACCCGACTCCGCCCTCGGCCTCCTTCGACCGGGTCGGCCAGGACTACAGCAACTACGTCGCCTTCTGGAAAGAAATCCAGGTCTCCGAGTAGCCCGCTCCTGGCCGGACGGCCGGCCCGAGTAATCGGTGGTCGAGCCTGTTGAGACCACAGGGCAGAGCTAGGGCTTCGCCGCCCCCGCAGCCTGTCGCCGGGCGGCGGCCGTGATCTCGCGCCGTGTCCACCGGATCAGGAACCGCTTGTCGAATCCGCGCACGCACAGCCCGCAGGCGAACGCCCGGGTGGGTTGTCGGTAACGGTAGTGCGCGTGGCCGGCCGGGCAGGTGCCGACCCACGGCGCGAGCTCGTCGGCGATCTCGCCGTCGTGCGTGCTCTTGCCGTCATAGCCGAGGTTCCGCGCGATCACCTTCCACTTCGGCCCGTGGCCGGCGCGCGGTCCGGCCAGAGCGTGCGCGACCTCGTGCAGCAGGATCTGGTGCACGTCATCGTCTTCGTAGCGCGCCGCCAGGTAGCGGGACACGGTGATGCGCCGCACGGTGAAGTTGCAGAGCCCCGCTCGCTTCTTCGCGTTGTCGAAGGCGAAGGTCCAGCTGGGATCGAGGTGCAGCGTGATCAACGCGTCCGCCCAGTGCCGCACCCGGTCGAGGTCGGCCATCAGGGTGCCACCGCCACCTGGTAAAGCCGGTCGTCGCCGGAGGAAGGGGTGCCGCGGCCATCCGTATTATTGCTCACGAACCACAGTGTGCCATCGGGCCCCGACACCACATCGCGCAGCCGCCCGAAGCTGTTCCCGAACCAGTCATCGACCTCGCCTGTGGAGGGATCGATGCGCCACAGCCGCTCGCCGCGCAGGGCCGCCATGAAGATGGTGTCGTTCACGATGGCGAGCCCGCTCGGGCTGGCCTCACTGGTGGGCCACTGCTGCTCCGGGTCGAGGTAGCCGGAGTCCGCGCTCTGTCCCCGGCCCTCGACGATCGGCCAGCCGTAGTTGCCGCCCGGGGTGATGAGGTTGAGCTCGTCCCAGGTGTTCTGTCCGAACTCGCTGGCCCAGAGTCGGCCGCTGGAGTCCCAGGCGATCCCCTGCGGGTTGCGGTGGCCGTAGGAGTAGACGAGCGTGCCGAACGGGTTGTCGTCCGGCACGGCGCCGGTCGGCGTCATCCGCAAGATCTTGCCGCCGAGGGAACCCAGGTCCTGGGCGTTCTCGGGGTTCCCGGCGTCGCCGACCGTGGCGTAGAGCAGGCCGTCCGGGCCGAAACCGAGCCGACCGCCGTTGTGGTTACCGGCCTTCGGGATGCCGCCCTGCACCGGTTCGGATGCGCCGAGGGTGTGGCTTCCGACCGTGCCGAGCAGCGGCATCCGTACGATCTTGTTGTCGTCGGCGGACGTGAAGTAGGCGTAGACCCACCCGGTCCCGCCCGGTGCGGCCGGGTCGGCCAGTGCGGCGAGGCCGAGCAGCCCGCCTTCACCGCCCGGGCTCGCCTCGGCGACCCGGCCGGCGTCGCGCAGGCTGCCGTCGGGCAGGAGTTCGCGCATGAGGGTCGTGTCGCGTTCGCTGATCAGGGTGCCGTCGTTCGGCAGGCGCAGGATCGACCAGGGGGCATCCAGCCCGGATGCGACCACGACCGGGGCGTCGACCGGCCGCACCGATGGCCCGGCGGTGCCGGTCGGACCGGGTGCAACGGTGTCGGACGGAACCGGCCGGGCGGGGGTAGAGGTCTCTGCCGCGGGTCCGGGCGCGGTCGCCGTGCACGCGCTGAGCAGCAGGAGCGCGCCCAGGGCCAGCACCCCGGCCGCGCCGCTGCGTGGTGGCATCCGCCCGCTCATCTTCAACCTCCTTCGCACCGGCACGCTCGCCGGCACTGTGTCCAGCATGCCCCGAATTCCTGCTTCGAGGTGAGTGGCCCCTTCCGTGCATAACTCCTGCAAATCGATGTCCGGATGCAGCCGGCCGGTCAATCGCAGGCCGGCCGGCACCCCGCGGCACCGAAGTGCTACTGCTGTAGGCGGGTCTGTCGCCGCTCGGCAATGAAGGACTCGACGACCGCAACGGCTACGAGCGCGCTCTCGAGGAGGGCGGGCGTGGCGCCGGCCTGCTCCCGCAGCGTCACCGAGGCCGTGAAGTCTGCCAGGGCGGCGTCGAGGTCGCCCTGTTCGAAGTGAACCTTGCCGCGGCTTTCCCGGGCGAACGCCGCGACGGCGCCCCACTCGTGCGTCTCGGACTCGAGCACACAATGGGTCAGCTCGGTCACCGCCTCGTCGAGCTTGCCTCGATACTGCTGCACCTGGGCGCGACGGATGCGACTGAACGCGAGTTCTTCCCGCGACCCGGTGAACCGGGACTGGCGCAGCGCAGTGTTCGCCATGTCCCAGGCCTCGTCCAGGCGTCCGGTCAGCCGCAAGAGCACGACCTTCTCGTTGAGGGCGGACAGACTGCGAAGCTCGCCGAGTTCTTCGAGGCGCAGCTCAGCAGCAGAGAGGTCGACTTTCTCACGCAGGGTGACGGCGTCGTAGCCAATGATGATGGGCAGGGTGTGGTCCTGAGGCGAAGGCGGCACATGCCGCGGAGTAAACGTGAACCCAACCAGCGTAGCCGGGCCGGGCCGGGCCGGTCCCCGATCCGGCCCGATCCACCGGCATCCGCCGCCATCTGCCCCGAGCTGCCGGCATCCGTCGCCCTCGTCGCCCCGCCGCGAGCCGCACACGTGGCCAACTCAGGAGATCCCAGCGCGTGAGTACATAAAGCCGCATGAACACGGATGCCCGCAGCACCTTGGCCCCGGATCTCCTGAGTTGGCCACACATCACCCGGCGCGCGACCCCCGGCGCGCGACGCCCGGCGCGTGACCCCCGGCGCGCGGCCCCCGGCGTAACCGCGGCTCAGCTGCCGAGTTGGAACACCGTGCGGCCGGGCAGCGGGGACGGGGTGGCCGTCACATCCGTCGTCACCATCGCGGTCGCCATGAAGTGCGTGAGCTCAGCACCCTCGACCACTTTCGACGGATGCGGCCCGCCCGCCAGCAGCCGCGACACCCAGCTCGTGTCGATGGGGGTGTGCGCGGCAACGAAGACGATATTGCCGAACCGGCGCCCCTTGAGCACCTGGGTCTCCGCGAGGGCGAGCACGTGTCCGAAGACGGCTGACAGCGTCGCGGCCTGTGAGCGGGCGAACGGCAGACCGGGCCCGTCGGCGACGTTCACGACGAGCACCCCGCGCGGCGACAGAAGGGGAGCGGCCAACTCGTAGAACTCGCGGCTGGTCACGTGGGCCGGGGTGCGGGCCCCGGAGAAGATGTCGGCGACGACGAGGTCCACCGCGCCGTGCAGCCCGGCCGGCAGCTTGGCCAGCACCTCGCGGGCATCACCGTGCCGCACGCGCAGCTGCGCCCGCTTGTCCCAGGGCAGCTCACCGCGAACAAAATCGATCAGGTCGCTCTCCAGCTCCACGACCTGCTGGCGGGAGCCCGGCCGGGTCGCCTCCACGTATCGGGGGAGGGTCAGCGCGCCGGCGCCGAGGTGCACGGCGGTGATCGGCTCGCCCACCTCGCCGATCAGGTCGATCACGTGACCGATCCGCTGCACGTATTCGAAGAACAGCTCGCCCGGATCGTCCAGGTTCACGTTCGACTGCGGCGTGCCGTCCACGATCAGGTTGAAGCTGCCCGGGGTGAATCGGTCGGGCTCGATGACAGCATGGTGGCCGCTCAGTTTCAAGGTGATCGACGGATGTTGCGCTACAGGCCTGCTCATCCCTCAAGTCTGCGCCCTCCGCAGTCTGAACCGGAGCGGCCCGAAACCGGGTTATACCTGAGAATTTATGGCACGTCAACAATTGAGTGGACACGGTGAGCTAACCGGCATATAGTTATTCTTTGCGCTCCCAGACTAAACTCTGCCTTCATATTGCGGTCGGCTTTGCGTGCTCAAGCCACCTTGACGCATACCTCGTTCCAGGATTTCAGAACACCGGAATTTCAGAACTCGAGGGTCTGAGGAGTTCGTACTCGGTATTCCTTACTAACAGTGACTAGACCTGACGGGGTCCACGGAGGTTATTTCCTTGGCTGCTGCGCGCAACGCAACCACCAACTCACCCAAGAACGGACGCGCCGCTGGCCGTCTTTCGTTCGCGAAGATCACCGACAATCTGACTGTTCCGGATCTGCTTGCTTTGCAGACCGAGAGCTTCGATTGGCTCGTCGGTAACGACAACTGGAAACAGCGTGTCGCAGAAGGCCAGGCGGCCGGTCGACAGGACCTGCCGACTCGCACCGGGCTCGACGAGATCTTCGAAGAGATCTCACCCATCGAGGACCTCGGCGAAACGATGCAGCTGTCGTTCACCAACCCGGAGCTCGAGCCGGAGAAGTACACCATTGACGAGTGCAAGGAAAAGGGTAAGACCTACTCCGCACCTCTCTATGTGAACGCTGAGTTCATGAACCACCTCACCGGTGAGATCAAGACCCAGACCGTGTTCATGGGTGACTTCCCGCTGATGACCCCCAAGGGCACCTTCGTGATCAACGGCACGGAGCGTGTCGTCGTATCACAGCTGGTCCGCTCCCCGGGCGTTTACTTCGACCGCCAGCAGGAGAAGACGTCCGACAAGGACATCTACTCCGCTCGCGTCATCCCGAGCCGCGGTGCCTGGCTCGAATTCGAGATCGACAAGCGCGACCAGGTCGGCGTTCGCATCGACCGCAAGCGCAAGCAGTCCGTCACCGTCTTCCTCAAGGCCCTCGGCCTCACGAGCGAAGAGATCCTCGAGGAGTTCAAGGGCTTTGCGTCGATCGAGCTCACCCTGGAGAAGGACAACATCCTCACCAAGGAAGAAGCCCTCAAGGACATCTACCGCAAACTGCGTCCGGGCGAGCAGGTTGCCGCCGAGGCCGCGCGTGCGCTCCTCGACAACTTCTTCTTCAACTCCAAGCGCTACGACCTGGCCAAGGTCGGTCGTTACAAGATCAACCGCAAGCTCGGACTCGAAGCGCCGCTCAGCGACTCCGTGCTGACGCTCAAGGACATCCTGGCCACGATCAAGTATCTGGTTGCGCTGCACGACAACCAGACCACGATCGCCGGAGTCCGCGACGGCAAGCAGACCGACATCCGCATCGACATCGACGACATCGACCACTTCGGCAACCGTCGCATCCGTGCCGTCGGCGAGCTCATCCAGAACCAGGTGCGCACCGGCCTGTCCCGCATGGAGCGCGTCGTTCGCGAGCGAATGACCACGCAGGACATCGAAGCGATCACCCCGCAGACCCTGATCAACGTGCGCCCCGTCGTCGCCGCGATCAAGGAGTTCTTCGGTACCAGCCAGCTGTCGCAGTTCATGGACCAGAACAACCCGCTCGCCGGACTGACGCACAAGCGTCGCCTGTCCGCGCTGGGTCCGGGTGGTCTGTCCCGTGACCGTGCCGGCGTCGAGGTGCGAGACGTTCACCCCTCGCACTACGGCCGCATGTGCCCCATCGAAACCCCGGAAGGCCCGAACATCGGCCTGATCGGTTCGCTCGCCTCGTTCGCGCGGATCAACGCCTTCGGTTTCATTGAGACCCCGTACCGCCGCGTCGTCGATGGCAAGGTCATGAACGACCAGATCGACTACCTCACCGCCAGCGAAGAAGACGAGTTCATCGTCGCCCAGGCGAACGCCCCGCTCACCAAGGACTGGCACTTCGCCGACGCCCGTGTTCTCGCCCGCAAGAAGGGTGGAGAGGTCGACCTCTTCCCCGCGGAAGACATTGGCTACATGGATGTTTCGCCTCGCCAGATGGTGTCCGTCGCCACCTCGCTCATCCCGTTCCTCGAGCACGACGATGCGAACCGCGCCCTCATGGGTGCCAACATGCAGCGTCAGGCCGTCCCGCTCCTGATGAGCGAGAGCCCGCTCGTCGGTACCGGCATGGAGGTCTTTGCGGCCATCGACGCCGGTGACGTGCTCACCGCCGACAAGGCCGGCGTGGTGATGGAGGTTTCGGCCGATGTCGTCACCATCCAGCTCGACGAGGGTGGCACGCAGGAGTACTACCTGCGCAAGTTCGCGCGCTCCAACCAAGGCACCAGCTACAACCACCGCGTCATCGTGCAGGCCGGCGAGCGGATCGAAGTCGGCGAAGTCATCGCCGATGGCCCCGCCACCGAAAACGGAGAACTCGCTCTCGGCAAGAACCTGCTCGTCGCGTTCATGCCGTGGGAAGGCTACAACTTCGAGGACGCGATCATCCTGAGCCAGAACCTGGTCAAGGACGACACCCTCTCGTCGATTCACATCGAGGAATACGAGGTTGACGCTCGCGACACCAAGCTGGGCAAGGAAGAGATCACTCGCGACCTGCCCAACGTGTCGCCTGATCTGCTCGCCGACCTCGACGAACGCGGCATCATCCGGATCGGTGCCGAGGTTCGCCCCGGCGACATCCTCGTCGGCAAGGTCACGCCCAAGGGCGAGACCGAGCTGTCCGCCGAGGAGCGCCTGCTGCGTGCCATCTTCAACGAGAAGAGCCGCGAAGTTCGCGACACGAGCCTCAAGGTTCCCCACGGTGAGCGCGGCACCATCATCGGTGTCAAGGTCTTTGACTCGCAGGACGGCGACGACGAGCTCGGCTCGGGCGTCAACCAGCGCGTCGCGGTCTTCATCGCGCAGAAGCGCAAGATCACCGAGGGTGACAAGCTCGCCGGCCGTCACGGCAACAAGGGTGTCATCTCCCGCATCCTGCCGATCGAGGACATGCCGTTCCTCGCCGACGGAACCCCGGTCGATATCATCCTCAACCCGCTGGGCATCCCGGGCCGCATGAACTTCGGTCAGGTCCTGGAAACCCACCTGGGCTGGATCGCCAAGCAGGGCTGGCAGGTGGAAGGCAAGCCCAAGTGGGCCGGCCGTCTGCCCGAGGCCGCGCACAGCGCAGCTCCGAACACCAAGGTCGCGACCCCGGTATTCGACGGCGCGCTCGAGGTCGAGATCGAGGGTCTCCTCGACTCGACGACCCCGACTCGTGACGGCGACCGCCTGATTGACCGCACCGGTAAGACCCAGTTGTTCGACGGCCGCTCCGGCGAGCCGTTCCCCAACCCGGTTTCCGTGGGCTACATGTACATCCTGAAGCTGCACCACCTTGTCGATGACAAGATCCACGCCCGTTCCACCGGCCCCTACTCCATGATCACGCAGCAGCCGCTGGGTGGTAAGGCGCAGTTCGGCGGACAGCGTTTCGGTGAGATGGAGGTGTGGGCGCTCGAAGCATACGGAGCCGCTTATGCCCTGCAGGAACTCCTGACCATCAAGAGCGATGACATCCTCGGCCGGGTGAAGGTCTACGAGGCCATCGTCAAGGGCGAGAACATTCAGGAGCCGGGTATCCCCGAGAGCTTCAAGGTTCTGATCAAGGAAATGCAGTCGCTGTGCCTGAACGTCGAGGTGCTGTCGAGCGACGGTACCGCCGTCAGCCTGCGCGACACGGATGACGAGGTGTTCCGCGCTGCGGAAGAGCTCGGCATCAACATTTCCACCCGGTTTGAGTCGTCTTCGATCGACGACATCTAGGCCCGGCCGATGACGAACACTTCGAATACTTTCCAAGGAGAGAAATTGCTCGACGTAACCACATTTGACGAGCTTCGCATTGGCCTTGCGACCGCCGACGACATCCGTCGCTGGTCTCACGGTGAGGTCAAGAAGCCCGAAACCATCAACTACCGCACGCTCAAGCCGGAAAAAGACGGCCTGTTCGGCGAGCAGATCTTCGGCCCGTCCAGGGACTGGGAATGCTCATGCGGCAAGTACAAGCGAGTGCGCTTCAAAGGCATCGTCTGCGAGCGCTGCGGCGTCGAGGTCACGAAGTCGTCGGTGCGCCGTGAGCGCATGGGTCACATCGAGCTCGCCGCCCCGGTCACCCACATCTGGTACTTCAAGGGTGTCCCCTCGCGTCTCGGCTACCTGCTGGACATGGCTCCGAAGGACCTCGAAAAGGTCATCTACTTCGCCGCGTACATGGTCATCACGGTTGACGAAGACGGCCGCCACCAGGACATGCCCGGCCTTGAGAACGAGCTCCGCCTCGAGATCAAGACCATCGAGGGCCAGCGCGATTCCCGCATCGCCGACCGTCTGCAGCGCCTGGAAACCGACCTCGCAGCACTGGAGGCCGAAGGCGCCAAGAGCGACCAGAAGAAGCGCACCAAGGACGCCGCCGAAAAGGAGATGAGCCAGGTCCGCAAGTCTCTCGACGAGCAGATCGCTCACCTCGAGCGCGTGTGGGAAGACTTCCGCACCCTCAAGGTCGGCGACCTAAAGCCCGAAGACTCCGTTTTCCACGAGCTGCAGGACCGTTTCGGCATGTACTTCGAGGCCTACATGGGCGCCGAAGCCATCAAGAAGCGCCTGCTGGCCTTCGACCTGGTCACCGAGAGCGAAAACCTGCACCTGCAGATCGCCGAGGGCAAGGGACAGAAGAAGATCCGTGCGATCAAGCGCCTCCGCGTGGTCAACGCGTTCATCATCACCGGCAACTCGCCGGCCGCGATGGTGCTCGACGTCGTCCCCGTGATTCCGCCCGAACTGCGCCCGATGGTGCAGCTCGACGGTGGCCGCTTCGCGACCTCCGACCTCAACGACCTCTACCGTCGCGTGATCAACCGCAACAACCGCCTGCGTCGTCTGCTTGACCTCGGTGCCCCCGAGATCATTGTGAACAACGAGAAGCGGATGCTGCAGGAGGCCGTTGACGCGCTCTTCGACAACGGTCGTCGTGGCCGCCCCGTCACGGGTACCGGTAACCGCGCCCTCAAGTCACTGAGCGACATGCTCAAGGGCAAGCAGGGTCGTTTCCGTCAGAACCTGCTCGGCAAGCGCGTCGACTACTCCGGCCGTTCGGTCATCGTCGTCGGCCCGCAGCTCAAGCTGCACCAGTGTGGTCTGCCCAAGCAGATGGCACTCGAGCTGTTCAAGCCGTTCGTGATCAAGCGCCTGATCGACCTGAGCCACGCTCAGAACATCAAGGCCGCCAAGCGCATGGTCGAACGTTCACGCCCGCAGGTCTGGGACGTGCTCGAGGAGATCATCCGCGAGCGCCCCGTGCTGCTGAACCGGGCACCGACGCTTCACCGCCTCGGCATCCAGGCGTTCGAGCCTCAGCTCGTGGAGGGTAAGGCGATCCAGCTGCACCCTCTCGTCTGTGCCGCGTTCAACGCCGACTTCGACGGTGACCAGATGGCAGTTCACCTGCCGCTGTCGATGGAAGCCCAGGCCGAAGCGCGCATCCTGATGCTCGCCTCGAACAACATTCTGAAGCCGTCTGACGGTCGCCCGGTGACCCTGCCCACCCAGGACATGATCATCGGTCTGCACCACCTGACCACGCTCAAGGAAGGCGTCATCGGCGAGGGCCGGGCGTTCTCCTCGATCGCGGAAGCGATTCTCGCTTTCGACCAGAAGAAGGACGCGAACCAGGGCCTCGACCTGAACGCCAAGGTGCGCATCCGTCTGGCCGACAAGTACTTTGAGGAGGGCACGCAGCCCGAAGGCGTCGAACTCGTCAACGGCCAGGCCGTCGGAACCGTGTTGGTGACCACCACGCTCGGCCGCGCGATCTTCAACGAGGCCATGCCGGTTGACTACCCGTACTTCGAAAAGGTCGCCGACAAGGGCAGCCTCTCGGCGATCGTCAACGACCTCGCCGAACGGTACCCGAAGGTGGAAGTCGCCGCGACGCTTGACCGCGTCAAGGACGCCGGTTTTTACTGGGCCACCCGGTCCGGTGTGACCGTGGCGCTCAGCGACATCCTGACCCCGCCGAACAAGCCGCAGATCGTTGCCGGCTATGAGAAGCAGGCCGCCAAGGTGCAGTCGCAGTTCGAGAAGGGTCTCACGACCGACCTCGAGCGTCGCCAGGAGCTCATCCAGATCTGGACCAAGGCAACCGAAGACGTTGCCGCGGCCATGCAGGAGAACTTCCCGGCCGACAACACCATCAACCGCATGGTCACCTCCGGTGCCCGTGGTAACTGGCTGCAGGTGCGGAACATCGCCGGTATGCGAGGCCTGGTCAACAACCCGAAGGGTGAGATCATTCCTCGCCCGATCATCTCGAGCTACCGCGAAGGCCTGTCCGTCGCCGAGTACTTCATTGCTACTCACGGTGCTCGTAAGGGTCTGGCCGACACGGCTCTGCGTACCGCCGACTCCGGGTACCTCACACGTCGTCTCGTGGACGTCTCGCAGGATGTCATCATCCGCGAAGACGACTGTGGCACGACCAAGGGTCTGGAACTGCCGATCGCCGAGGTCAACCCGATGGGCGATCTCGTCCGCCACCCCAACGTGGAGAACGCGGTCTACGCTCGCAGCCTGGCCACCCCGGCGGTCAACGCCAAGGGTGAGATCGTGGCTGACGCCGGCGACGACGTGGGTGACGTGCTCATCGACAAGCTGGTCGAGGCCGGTGTCGAGACCATCAAGGTGCGCTCGGTGCTGACCTGTGAGTCGGCCGTCGGAGTGTGTGCGGTCTGCTACGGCCGCTCGCTCGCCACCGGGCTACTCGTCGACATCGGTGAGGCCGTCGGTATCATCGCCGCACAGTCCATCGGTGAACCGGGTACCCAGCTCACGATGCGTACCTTCCACACCGGTGGATCGGCATCCGCCGACGACATCACCCAGGGTCTGCCTCGTGTGCAGGAACTGTTTGAGGCCCGTACCCCCAAGGGTGCGTCGCCGATCGTCGACACCGCCGGTCGCATCACCATCGAGGACACCGACCGCAGCCGGAAGGTCATCCTGACCCCCGACAACGGCGATGAGCCGATTGCCTACCCGGTGCTCAAGCGCTCCACTCTCCTCGTCGAGGATGGCCAGCATGTCGAGCTCGGCACGCAGATCATCATCGGCGCCGTCGACCCGAAGGAAGTTCTTCGCGTCAAGGGTGTTCGCGCCGTGCAGAAGCACATCGTCGGTGGCGTGCAGGATGTCTACCGGTCGCAGGGTGTGCCGATTCACGACAAGCACATCGAGGTCATCGTTCGCCAGATGCTGCGCAAGGTGACCGTCGTCGAGCACGGCGACACCGGCCTGCTCCCCGGCGAGCTCGTTGACCGGTTGAAGTACAACGACCTCAACCGCACCGCGCTCACCGAGGGCAAGAAGACGGCGTCGGCTCGTCAAGAAGTCATGGGTATCACCAAGGCTTCGTTGGCGACCGAGTCCTGGCTGTCGGCCGCTTCCTTCCAGGAGACCACCCGGGTTCTGACCCAGGCGGCCATGGAAGGCAAGAGCGACCCGCTGATGGGCCTCAAGGAGAACGTGATCATCGGTAAGTTGATCCCGGCCGGCACCGGTCTTCCCCGCTACCGCGACGTCACCGTCGAGGCAACGGATGAAGCTAAGGCTGAGCGTTACCCGAACCGCATCTTCACCGATGATGCAGCGTTCAACGAGGGTGACCTGAGCTTCGTCGACTTCGACAGCTTTTCGTCGGATGACTTCACCCCCGGCACCTACAACTAGTCACTAGCGATAGGTTCCATGGACGGCCTCCTGCCTCGGCAGGGGGCCGTCCTCCGTTAAGCCCGTTCGCCCCCGCTGGTCGAGCCTGTCGAGACCCGAGCCTGTCGAGACCCGCGATAGGCTGGTCCAGAATCTTTCTGGGGGTATCGCATGGGTGCAGGTCCGGTGTCCGCTTCGGCAATGACGCGTCGACGGATGTGGGTGCTCCTCGGCGCCGTCGGCTCCCTGCTGGTCATCGCCCTCATTGTCCTGCTCATTGTCTGGCGGGGCGGCGCGGGCGCGCCGGAGGGAGAGGCGGTCGGGCGGCCGCAGCCGCACTCGTCCCCTGCTCCCCTGGCCCTCGCGAGTGTGCCTGCTCCGACGGCCACGACGGATGGGCCGCATCCGTCGACCTGTGATGAGCTCTACAGCCCGGCGATCGTGGCCGCTTTCGGTGACCTGGTGCTCAACCCGGCCTGGGTCGCTGAGGAGAACTCGGACGTCAACCGCGGGTCCGGCGACCCGGAGTTGATCGCCCTGATCGACGCTGCCGGGGAGCGCCTCACCTGCGTGTGGGCGAACGCCAACGGCGGGTCCGGCCTGGGACTCACCACGGAGCTGGTGTGGGTGACCCCGGAACAGTCGGCTCAGATTCAAAGCCGGCTGACCGCCGCAGGAATGAACTGCTACGAGGAACTCGGCGGAATGCGTTGCCTCATCGAGACAACCGAGGATGGTGAACTCGTCGGTGAGTCGCACTTTCTTCGCGACGACATCTGGCTGGCCACTAGATATGTCAATACCGGACCGGACGGCTACACGCACGACATCATCGCCAACGTGTGGGCCGACGAGTAGTCGCCGGGGATATCCGCAATCCGCGCACAAAGTAGGGTAGAAGCAACGACCGGCAGACCTGCTTTTCGGGAGCAGAGGAACAGCATGCGGTTGGTCGGGCAGCTTGGTGGGGCGCTAGTCGGTGCCATGGGTCTCCTGGTGCTGGTCAGTTGGTACGTCGGAGCGGGCGCCCTGCCGCCCGTGCTCCGCGACCTGCTGGCGATGAAGCCGATGGCAGCCCTGGGGCTCGTGCTGGTGGCGGTTGCCGTGCTGGCCGTCGATCGTCGCAGGCTGACCGTGACCCTGGGTCTGCTGGCACTGATGATTGGCGCCCTCACAATCGCGGAGTTCGTCGTCGGCCGATCACTCGGCATCGATGTGCTCCTGCCGGGAATCGACTTCGGCGGGCGGTCGGAGCGGATGGCGCCGTCCACGTCGGTGGCGCTGGTCCTGCTCGGTGCGTCCGTCATCGCCAGCCGGGCCGCTCGATCCGCCGTGATGCTCGGCTTCGCATTCGCGGCTCTGGGCGTCAGCCTGGTCGCGATCCTGGGTTATGCCTATGGCGTCTCCTCGCTGTATTCGCTGGGCGGCTACACGAGTATGGCCTGGCAGACGGCCCTGGGCGTCGGAATCCTCGCCACGGCCCTGTTGATTCAGCGCCCCGATGCCGGTCTGATCGGCCTCTTCCGAGGCGGTGGCAGTGCGGGTCGGCTCCTCCGCCAGGTCATTCCATTCCTGGTTCTGGGACCGTTCATCCTCGGTTGGCTGCGGCTGTGGGGACAGCGCCAGGGCTGGTACGACACGGCCTTCGGCGTCGCCATCCTGATCCTCGGCATGACAGTGCTCAGCTGCGTGCTGGCGTGGGTCGCTGCCCGCCGGCTGCGTGACCTCGATCGTCAGCGTGATGGCGCGATGCAGGCTCTCGCTGAGGCCAACCACACGTTGGAGGCGACGGTCGAGAACCGAACCCGCCAGCTCGCGGAGACGGCCGACACGCTGCACACCCTCATCAAGATCGCACCCGTTGGAATCGTGCAGATGGATGCCGCGGGCGGGCTCGTGTCCGCCAACGACCAGTGGCTGGCACTCAGCGGCCTCACGAAGAGTCAGTCGCGCCGCGACGGCTGGGCCACCGCGCTCCATCCGGACGACGCGGAACGGGTGCTCCTCAGTTGGGAAGCGAGCGCCGCAGCCGGCAAGCCCTACGAAACCACCCTGCGGTTCCGCACCCCTGAGGGCCACATCAACTGGGTGCAGGTGAACACCGCCCCGATGCGTGATGAGAAGGGCATCATCGGGCACCTGGCCAGCGTCACCGATGTCACCGCGCAGCGTGAGGCCGAGAACGCGGCTACGGCCGCCGCGGCCCGGTTCGAGGCTGCCTTCGCTTCCTCGCCGTTGGGAACGGCTATCGTGACGCTCGACGGACAGGTAGTGGCCGCCAACAGGCGGCTCCTGGAACTGGCGGGTCACCAGAACCCGCTCGTCAGCGCCCATATCGAGACGATCTTCATGCCGGCTGAGGACGGTGACGATGAGGAGTCGGAGAGCGCTGCCCTGGAAGGTCCGTCGACCCGACAACGCATCGACCGACGGATGCGCCGCGAAGGCAATCAGGAAACCTGGGTCAAGGTCAGCATCGCCGAGATCTTCGAGGGCGACCAGGCCGGGGGACTGCTGTACCAGCTGGAGGACATCACCGCCCGACGCCTGGCCGAGGCGCGGGTTGAGCACCTGGCATTCCACGACCCGCTGACGAACCTGCCCAACCGTCTGCTACTGCTCGACCGGTTGAAGCAGGCGCTTCTGCAGGCGTCGCGCCAGGGTCGCGGCGTTGCGGTGCTATTCATCGACCTCGACCGGTTCAAGTTCGTCAATGACAGCCTTGGGCACCACGCCGGTGACACAGTGCTGAACGAGGTTGCCATCCGCCTCCGGCAAAGCATCCGGGCCGGCGACACGGTGTCCCGGATCGGAGGCGACGAGTTCGTCGTGATCTGCCCGGATGTCGGTGGCAGCGAGGATGTGCACCGGATCGCCGATTCGATCCAGGCGGCCATCGCGCGGCCGATCACGATCGGCGACCAGTCGGCATCCGTCGACGCCAGCATCGGGATTGCTTTCGGCCTCGGGCACGACGATGCCGAACTGCTCCTGCGCAATGCGGATCAGGCCATGTACCTGGCGAAGGACCGCGGGCGCGCCCGGTACGAGGTCTTCGACGACGACCTGCGGTACCGCATCCATCAGCGGCTCGACAGCGAGTTGGCCCTGCGCGACGCGGTGGAACTGGGCCAGATCGAATCCTGGTATCAGCCGATCGTGGATCTGCAGGACCACAAGGTGGTGGCGACCGAGGCTTTGGCACGCTGGCGGAGGCCCGAGCGCGGGCTCGTGATGCCGGGTGACTTCATTGCTCTCGCCGAGGAAGTGGGTCTGATCAAGGGAATCGGATCGACGGTGCTCGGCCAGGCGTGCGTGGCGGCCACGGGGCTGGCTCAGGGGATGGCGGTCAGCGTCAACGTGTCCGCGCGGCAATTCGTGCAGGATGACTTCGGTGACGTCGTCAAGCGGGCCCTCGCCGAGTCGGGTCTGCCGCCGGAACAGCTCTGGCTGGAGCTGACCGAGAGCGCGGTGCTCGACGCCATCGATTCCGCGGCCCGGACCTTCCAGGAACTGCGGAGCCTCGGCGTGCGGCTGGCCATCGACGACTTCGGCACGGGGTATTCGTCTTTCACCCACCTGCGCGCGTTCACGGTTGACCTGCTCAAGATCGACCTGACGTTCATTCGCGACGTCGAGAGCTCCGATCATGATCGCGCGATCGTGGAGGGAATCCTGCGTCTGGCCGATTCCCTGAACCTGGATGTCGTCGCCGAGGGCATCGAGACGACGAGCCAGCGGGACCTGCTGAGATCCATGGGCTGCCGCTTCGGCCAGGGCTATCTGTTCTCCAAGCCCACGCCGTCCGTGCATCCCGAGGTACAGTTCGCCCACTAGCCCTGGCGCTCTGCGGTGCCTGGGGCGGAGGGTGATGTCGCAGCCGCCCTATGAGAGTGCCACTGCTCGGCCTTATCCCGTCGGGTTCGCCCGGTCGAATTGAAGGCCGGCCTCGTAGCCCACCCAGCGTCGTTTCACCCACCGCACCTCGGCCACCTCCGGCTGTGCCAGGCTTCCGGGGATCTCGACGATGACGAGCGCTCCCGGTTTTAGACGGTGGCGGAGCGATAGGCGGCACCCGCCGAAGCCGATGTCCTCGACCGCTGCCGTGAGCGCCCCGGGATCCCGATCCAGGGATTCCACTTCCGGATGATCGACGACGTCGAGTGCCAGCCCTCCCGCCGCGGCGGTGGGCACGCGGTCGACGGCGAACGCGGCCTCACGTTCCCGGGCGAGTTCGAGAGCTGGGCCGCGCTCGAAGAGGGTGACGAGATGCAGAACAGCCGACGAGCTGGTAGCCATCCGAACCTGGGCGCGCCGCCAGGGAAGCGTGGGCGTTGTGGCCCCACGTACTGCACGCCAGCCGGCAGTGGCGAGGTAGGCCTTCTCCTCCTCGTCTCCCCGGACCCAGTTCGGTGATTCGGTGATCACCTGTACCAGGTCCACGGTCTGCTCCGGGGTGAGCGGATCGAAACGGAAGCCGATCGTCACACCGTCCGAGGAGTTCACGATCCAGCTGCCTATTCCGGGCAGTTCGCCGACCTCAGGGATCTGAAGAGCGGTGACCGACGATGCCTTGGAGGCGAAGCCCTTCGGGTCGAGCCGCTCCGACCAGGGAATGGATATGCGTGTCCCCATCAGGCTCAGGTCGACGAGTTCACCCGGGTGAGCGCCAAAATTCTGGAAGGCTGCGGTCACCGGTGTACTCATCGGCGTGCGCTCGGCTGACCGAAGGCGTGGACGCTCAACGCACAGAGTGACGGCCAGCACCAGGCCGACCACGAAGTACAGGCACCAGAAGACGTTGATGTATAGCGCGCTCGTGTTGGCGAGTTCCGGGCTGAGGAAGATTCCTCGCACCAGGCCGACGGCCGCCAGGGTCAGAAGCACCAGGTGGGGGAGCGCGATTCGCCAGTGGAAGACCTGTTCTTTCAGGCCAACGCCCTTGGGGGTGACGTTGAAGGCTTTGACTCGCAGGCCCAGCGTCTCAGCTGCCGCGGAGAGCGCGATGGCGGGGGTCAACGCCAATTCGTAGATGTTGCTCCAGGAATGGCTCCGGCGACGTCAGACGATGATGGCGAAGCACAGCATCACGCAGAGATAGGTGGGCAGCCAGAAGATAAGCAGGGCCTCCACGCTCGTGTCCAGGGCGACCACCCCGAAGAGGAGGAAGAGCAGCGGGGTAATGATGTAGATCAGCTTGAAAACCCCGAAGTACCAGTAGACGACCGCATCGGAATAGAGCCACCTCTGCATGAGTGTGAGTCCGGGCAGGGTCAGTGGGTTCCACTTGCGGGCCGTCTGGATGTTGCCGCGGCACCAGCGGTCACGCTGCTTGAGCATGTCGGCCAGGTTCTCCGGGGCCAGCCCGGCCGCAATGATGTCCGGCACGAATTCGGTCCGGTACTTGGCCCCCTGGATCAGGAGGCCCGTGGCGAGATCCTCCGTGATCACACCTACTGCAAATCCGCCCACGCTTTCCAAAGCCGAGCGGCGGAACATCGTGTTGCTCCCCACGTACATCCTTGCATTGAAGCGTGATTTGCCGGCCTGCAGGGTACGCATGAAGAAGTCCTGCTCGTTCGGCAAAGCCTGACCGGAGAACAGGTTGTACTGGAACGGGTCCTCGTTGTAGAACGCTTGGGGCGCCTGGACGAAGCCCAGCTCGGGGTCCTGAAAACGACCGACGGTGCGCTCCAGGAAGTCCGGCCGGGGAACCATGTCCGCGTCCAGGGTCACGATCAGGTCCCCGTCGCTCCGCCCAAGCGCGTTGTTGAGGTTGCCGGCTTTGGCGTGAGCGTGGTCAGGCCGGATGAGATGGATGGCCCCGTACTCTTCGGCAAGTTGGCGCACTTCCTCACGCGCGCCGTCATCGCAGACGAAAACGCGAACGCCGTCGGTCGGATAGCGCATGCCCACGGCGCCGGCGATGGTCATCCGGAGCATTGACACGGGCTCGTTGTAGGAGGCAATGAACACGTCGACCCGCGGGAGCTCGTCTGCTGGCGGCGACGGCACAGTGCGCCCGGCGTATGGGGTCCAGAGGGTGACATACACCGCCAGCGATTGTGCGAATCCGAGTACTTCGACCGTCAACAGCAGAATGCCGGTCGCAGTGTTCCACCAGGCGTCGGACGGGATGGTGAACATCACGCGCCACGTGAGGTAGATGATTCGCACGACAATGGTGATCACGATGGCGGTCTTGTGCCCGAAGCCGGGGCGCCGGCGGGAACCGATCCAAAGCGTTTCCATCACGACCAGAATCAAGGCCGGATAGACAAGCATCCAGTGCCAATTTTCAATCATCATGCAGCCCCCTGGTCGTTCCTAGGGAAAACCTGACAGTGCTGGTTCAGAATCGGTGAGCATCAGAATTTTCGGTTTTTCGGGGGTTTTGGTGATTGCAGGAGGGCGTTCTTGCCGGGCAGGGCCGCCGGAGTCTGCAAGCCATTGGTCGAGGTGGTGGGCTTCGGTCCAGGCGGGTGGGCGTTCGTAGCCGGGCCAGCGGCATTCGACGTAGCGGGCCACGATTCCCGCGCGTTGCTTCTCGGTGAAGAGGCTCTGCGCGAGGCCGACGTTGACGCATTGTCCGTCGTCGAGAAGTGTGACTGGACTACAGGCCCGACCTCTTACTCGGCAACGCCACCAGCGTCTGCTCTGGATCGACCTCGACCGGTGGCCCAAGCCAGTACTGCGTTCCGGTGCGGCTGATCGTCCAGTGCTGGTTGTGCAGCAGCAAATGGTGGGGGTGGCACAGCAGCACTCCGTCGGCGAGGTCCGTATACCCGTTGTTTTTGAGCCACTCGTTGATGTGATGCGCTTCTGCCCACGCTGGCGGTTTCTCACAGTCGACCCAGAGACATCCGCCGTCGCGTACCGCCATTGCGGCGCGCTGTTTCTCGGTGAAGAGTCGTTCGTCGCGGCCGACGTTGATGATCTGGCCGTTGTCGTCGAATTTGATGCCGCGGGTCCCGGTGTCGCAGAGCAGCCGGTCGATGGTCTCCTGCGAGATCGGGACCGGGTTGCCCTCGATCTGCCCGTGGCCGGCCGGTGCGGCCGGCTGCCGCGCCTCTGCTTCCTGCGCGTCTGCTTCCGGCTTGAGCGCCTTTTCGGTCACGATCACGCGCACCGAGGGGCGGCGCCCGCCGAAGACCCGGCCCGGGTCGGCCTCGCCGGCGATCTTCAGCAGCTGCACCAGAGAGTCAGCGGCGATCTGCTCGGTGCTGCGCGGGTCCTCCTGCATCCTCCTGGCCCAGGCCGCCCGCTCTGCGTCCACGAATCGCACCCCGCCGCGGCGCGGGCCCGTGATCGAGTCGAACGTGGAGAGCATGAACTCGCCGTCTTCGGGGGCAAACAGCCCGCTGAGTCGTACGTTGCCGTTGCCCAGCCGGTAGACCCGCAGGTAGCGGTCGTCGGAGGCCTGCTTCTCCCGGGCGGCGATGCCTGCCTCGTCAAGCCGGTCGCGCATCCGTCTCGCCCGTTTGAACACCTGATCGGCATTCAGCGACGACGCCTCCGCCAGGAGCGCCTCCAGCGCCACCGCGAGCTTCTCGGCGGTGACCGAGGCGTCGATCTCGCCCAGCCCCGCACGGATCGACTCGGCCGCGTCGACGGAAAGGGTTCCGGCGGTGACGGCCCGGGCGATCGGTGCCTGCCACGGCACCTTCGCCTCGAATTCGGCGACCTCGGCGGCATCCCTGTCGGGCGAGGAGAGCGCCGCCTCGACGAGCCTGTCGGCCGCCTCGGCATCGGCCATCATGGTGCCGACTGCGACCAGCTTGTAGGCGTCGCCCTTGGACGAGCCGGTCGAGTTCTGGATCAGGGCCACCGGCGAGAGGTACCCCTGCTGCGCCGCCAGGCCCGAGTGCCCGAGCTCCGGTCGGGAACGCTCGGCGATGGTCGCCGCCATCCAGGCGGCATAGGTATCGACGAGACGGCGGATCGAAGCGATTCGCTTCTGACCGACCAACACCTCGGCATCAGGAAGGGCCGCGAAGTCAGCGCATGACGAGCCCAGCAGGGCCACGGCATCGACCGCCTGCCTGAGGTCTTCCGCGAGGTTTGTCATGTTAAGAGAATACCCCAGCCCGCATCTAGTGTCGAGAGTTACTCACATAAATTACAGGAATAATCGAATATATCTCTGACCAACTCCGGCCGCTCCGAAGCCGTGCAAGGCCGCCGGTTGCCTCAATGGAGACCCCGCCTATGGTGGAGGGCACAACCTCGGAGGATGTGCCGATGAGGCCAGAGAATGCGCCCGAGAACGAGAACGCCGCCGGGCATGAGCCCCCGACGTCGGGCCGGCCGGCAGCCGGTCGCCGGGCCTGGACCGGGCTGGCCGTCCTCGGAGCCGCACTCCTTGTGATCCTCGTGGTGGCAGTGGTCTGGCGGAGCGGTGAGGGTTTCCCGGGCCCAGGCGAGACCACCGGAACCGCCACCGTGACGCCCGCCCCGACCAACGCACCCACCGCTACGGGTTCTCCGACCACCACCACGCCCCCGGTAACCCTCAAGCCGACGCAATCCGCACCTGGGCAGACCGCGGCGCCGGTCGTTCCACGTCCGACCGCGTGCACGCAGCTCCACAGCCCGGCCATGGTCGAGGCGCTCGGCGACCTGACCCTGAACCCCGTCTGGAGCCAGGACCCGGATGCCGGCGTGTCCCACGGCACCGACGATGCCGAGCTGCGCGTCCAGATCGACGTTCTCGACCACCTGACCTGCGTCTGGGCGAGCCCGTACGGGGATCCGACACCGGGATCATCACCACCGTGGTCTGGGTGACCCCGGAACAGAGCGCCGCGGTGGAGGCCCGGCTCGTCGCAAACGGACTGGAGCGCTTCACCCAGTCGGAGGGCCGCCGCTGCGTCATCCAGACGACACGGCAGACGGCGCTTTCGGTGAGTCCCACTTTCTGAGGGGCGGCATCTGGCTCGCCACGAAGTACACGAATGCCGGCCCGCTGGGCTACACACAGAACATCATCGACAACCTTTGGATGGGCGTCCAGACCGTTTCGAGCAGGTGTCGATGTCGTGTCGATGTCGGGTCGAAGCCCCGCCCCGTTAGGATCACTGAACAGAGGCATTTTTTCGAACCGTGTCCCCCTCATTGTGGGTCTGGCCGGATTCCCTGCCCCCGAGATAGCGTTATCCGTTACTTACTTACCGAGCCTGTTCGAGAGGATCGCGTGGCCAGCCTCACCGAAATCTTGATCCTGCACGGTCTGCTGCCGATCGAGGAGCTCGACCACCTTATGGCCGGCGACCCCGCCGATGAGAGCGCCGTCCGCGCCCTCGTCGCCAAGGGCGTCATCACCGAGGTACAGTTCGCCAAGGCTCGGGCCCAGCAAGCCAACCTGCCCTTCGTCGAGCTGATCGACTACCCGGTCGATCGCCTCGCCGTGGCTCTCGTTCCGGTGGCCGTCTGCAAACGCCACGAAGTGCTCCCGATCGCCGTCGACGACGGCCGCCTCATCCTCGCCATGGTCGACCCCGGCAACGTCTTCGCCGTCGACGACGTGCGCGAAGCATCACGGATGCGCGTCACCCAGGTTGTCGCCGAGCGCAGCGACCTGCTCGCCGCTATCACCCGCTACCACCGCGCCGACGACGAGCTCAGCGACCTCACCTCCACACTCGAGGAAGAGAACGCCGCCACCGAGAGCTCCTCTTTCGGAGTCTCGGACTCCATCGACGACGATGCCCCAATCGTGCGGTTCGTGAACCTGTTGGTCAGCCAGGCCATCCAGGACTTGGCCTCGGACATCCACATCGAACCCGGCGAGCACAGCCTGCGGGTGCGCTACCGCATCGACGGCGTGCTGCACGAGATGCAGACCGCACCCAAGAGCATCCAGAACGGTGTTATCTCCAGGCTCAAAATCATGAGCGATATCGACATCGCCGAGCGGCGCAAACCGCAGGACGGCCGCATGACCGTGCGCCATGCCGGCCGTCAGATCGACCTGCGCGTTGCGACTCTCCCCACCGTGTGGGGCGAGAAGGTCGTCATGCGAATTCTCGACAACTCGAACACGACTCTCGACGTGCGCGCGCTGGCCCTGCTCGAGCACAACTTCGAGGCCTACAAGACCTCCTACTCCAAGCCTTACGGCATGATCCTGATCACCGGTCCGACCGGTTCGGGCAAGTCGACCACGCTCTATACGACCCTGGGTGCGGTCGCTCGCCCCGAGATCAACGTGATCACGGTCGAAGACCCGGTGGAGTACCGCATGGCGGGCATCAACCAGGTGCAGGTGAACCCGAAGGCGGGTCTCAGCTTCGCGAGTGCGCTGCGTTCCATCCTGCGAAGCGACCCGGATGTCGTACTGCTGGGTGAGATCCGCGACCACGAGACCGCGCAGATCGCCATTGAGGCCTCGCTGACCGGCCACCTCGTGCTCTCCACCCTGCACACCAACGACGCGCCGAGCGCCATCACCCGGCTGACGGAAATGGGCATCGAGCCCTTCCTGGTGGGTTCCGCCCTGGACTGCGTGGTCGCCCAGCGCCTGGCCCGCCGGCTCTGCGACAAGTGCAAGACGCCATCCGTTCTGACCGTCGACTACCTGACGCGCCTCCGCTTCGCGTTCGACCCGGAGCGCCCGCTGCCCACGATCTTCGAGGCGGTCGGCTGCACGCAGTGTTCGAAGACCGGTTACCGGGGGCGCATCGCCGTGCACGAGGTGATGACCGTGACCGAGGAGATCGAGCGGCTCGCCGTGGCCCGAGCATCGAGCGCTGAAATCGGCCGGGTGGCGCGCGAACAGGGCATGATCACCCTCCGCGAGGATGGCTGGGCCAAGGCCCAAATGGGTTTGACATCGATCGAAGAAATCTTGCGAGTGGTCGCATAGTGCAAAAGGGGATATCTGCATGAGCCAGCCCATCTATGAAATTCCGGTCACGTCTCCTGGGGCCGCCGGGGGCAGCTGGAGCCTCGGCGATCCCGAGCGTCGTGGTGCCGAACCGACGGAGCACGATGCCGCGCCGGCCGCTCCTGACTCGGTGGAGTTCGAGTTCGTCGATGTGACGGATGCCGCGCAGCCGGCGACAACGGTCCTCCCGGTGGACACCGGCGCGGTCGAGACGACCGGGCGCCGCGCCCGTGCCAACCGCACCGGCGACAACGAGGTCTCCGACCTTGACCTGCTGAACGCCCTGGCCGAGGTTCTCGACCTGAACGCCTCCGACCTGCACATCACCGTCGGAGCGCCGCCGAGCATTCGTGTCGATGGCGGCCTGCGGCCGATTGAGGGCGCGAGCAAGTGGATGGGTGACAAGGTCACCTCTGCGCTCTACAGCATCCTCTCGGCGAAGCAGCGCGCGCAGTTCGAGGAGGAGCTCGAGCTCGACTTCGCGTATACGGCCGGCGGCGCGCGCTTTCGCGTCAACTACTATTACCAGCGCAACTCGATCGGCGGGGCGTTCCGCCTGATCCCGCGCGAGATCAAGCCGTTGAAAGACCTCGGTATCCCCGAGACGGTCGGTCAGTTCGCCAAGCTTCCCCGCGGCCTGGTTCTGGTGACCGGGCCCACCGGTTCGGGCAAGTCCACCACCCTGGCGGCCCTGATCGACTTGGTCAACCGCACCCGTGCCGACCACATCGTCACGGTCGAAGACCCGATCGAGTTTCTGCACAAGCACCAGAAGTCGCTGGTCAACCAGCGCGAGGTCGGCCACGACACGAAAAGCTTCGCCTCCGCGCTCAAGCACGTGCTGCGCCAGGACCCCGACGTGATTCTGATCGGCGAGCTGCGCGACCTGGAGACCATTTCGGTGGCCCTGACCGCGGCAGAGACCGGCCACCTCGTCTTCGCCACCCTGCACACCCAGTCCGCGGCCCAGACCATCGACCGCGTGATCGACGTGTTCCCGCCGCACCAGCAGGGTCAGGTGCGCGCGCAGCTTGCCGCCACCCTGCAGGGTGTGGTCTGCCAGACCCTGGTCAAGAAGGTGGGTGGTGGCCGCGTCGTCGCCACCGAGGTGCTCGTCACCACGTCGGCGGTCGCCAACCTGATCCGCGAGGGCAAGACCTACCAGATCGCCTCTTCGATGCAGGCAGGTCGCGCGCTGGGCATGCACACCATGGACCAGCACCTCGCTGAACTCGTTGACGCGGGTCTGATCACCCGCGCGTCGGCCGAGGAGAAGGCGCAGGACCTTGAGGGCCTGAACCAACTGATTCGCCGGGTCGACCCGATGGAGTCGTCTGCTAACCCGATGTCGGCCGGCGGCATCGACTTCGGCGACTCCTACTCGCCCAGGGGGCGATAGTGCCCACCAACCTTGCCTACGCCTATAAGGCCCGCGACGCTGCTGGTAAGGCAGTCAAGGGACGGCTGGATGCCGCTTCTGAAGGCGCCGCAATGTCGCGCCTCCGCACAATGGGACTGTCGCCAATCTCCATGGTCGTAGTGCCGGAGGGAAGCGGGCTGAGCCGAGAAATCAATATTCCCGGTTTCAGCAGAGGCGTGAGTCTGAAAGATCTGGCGATCATGAGTCGTCAGATGGCCACCATGATCGGGGCTGGGCTTTCCCTCCTCCGAACGCTCAATATCCTTGCCGAACAGACGGAGAGCAAGCCTCTCACTAAGATTCTCGTCGCTGTGAGGGACGACGTGGAGACCGGCGTTTCTATCTCGGATGCAATGGCGAAGCACTCTGAGTCCTTTCCGCCACTGATGGTCAACATGGTTCGGGCCGGTGAAACGGGCGGTTTTCTGGAAGGTTCGTTGGAGTCGATTGCCGAGAACTTTGAGAAGGAAGTCAAGCTGCGGGGAACTATTAAATCTGCTTTGACCTATCCAGTGATCGTGCTGATCATGTCCCTGTTGGCGGTGGTTGGGATGCTGATCTTCATCGTTCCAGTGTTCGAGAAAATGTTTGACGGGTTGGGTGGGCAACTACCGCTGCCGACCATGATGCTTGTCTACTTGTCTCGTTCGATGGTGTGGGTCGGGCCGGTCCTCGCCCTTGGCGCTATTGCTTTCGCCGTATGGTGGCCGAGAAACAAGAACACCCTCCAGGTACGTAAGTTCCTAGACCCGATCAAGTTGAAGTTGCCCGTTTTTGGCCAGCTGCTGAAGAAGATTGCCGTCGCGCGATTCAGCCGCAATTTTGCAAACATGATCGGAGCCGGCGTACCGATTCTTCAGGCATTGCATATCGTGGGCGAAACTTCCGGAAACTGGGTCGTAGAACAGGCGCTGGTCAAAGTCGCTGACTCAGTACGTCAGGGGCATTCGATCGGTGGGCCGCTTGCACAAGAGCCGGTGTTTCCGACCATGGTCACTCAGATGATCTCGGTGGGTGAGGATTCCGGATCACTGGAGCAGATGCTCAACAAGATCGCGGACTTTTACGACCAGGAGGTCGAGTCTTCGACTGAGCAGCTCACTGCCATGATCGAACCGCTCATGGTCGCCTTCTTGGGGATCGTCGTCGGCGGCATGATCGTCGCCCTTTACCTTCCGATCTTCACGATTGCGACGCTCGTCAAATAGTCACCCCCGCACTGGGGGCATGGCCGATAGAGGTTACCCCTGTACGCGGGATACCGCCAGCCTGCCTGACCCATAAGCTCAAATCAGGCAATCCGAATGCCCATCCCCTGCACGGACTCCACAGCGAAAAGGACTACAAAATGATCAAAAGCATCTCGGGAGCACTTGCCCACAAGCGCTCAGAACTCGGCCAGAAGGAAAAGGGTTTCACCCTGATCGAGCTTCTCGTCGTCGTCATCATCATCGGAATCCTCGCGGCTATCGCCATCCCTGTCTACTTGGGCATCCAGAACAACGCTAAGGACAGCGCAGCGCAGTCCGACCTGACTAACTGGAAGACGGGCGTTGTTGCTGCTCAGACTTCATCAGCGACGCAGGCACTGCCGACCACTCAGGCGCTCTCTGGGGTCCCGGACTCAGGTACGTCCGTGGGCCTCTACAAGTACGGTTCCAGCACGACGTTCTGCATTTCAACAATCAGTGGTTCTGGGAAGGTCTTCAAGATTACAGAATCGACTTCCGCTACGGCTTTGGCCACCACGGTCACGACCCTTGCCGGTGGGTGCTCGTAACTAGCTCGGGGCGAGGCTGAGCGTAAGCAGCCTCATAAAGCGCGGGGGCGGCATCTAGGTGTCGCCCCCGACGTCCGTCCAAATATCGTCTAAGGGAGATCATTCGTGGAGGCAAGTCGCGTTCTCCCCCGTCCACCGACAGCGGAGAGCGGTTTCGGCATTATTGAGATCATCGTTTCTATGTTCCTGCTTGCTTTGCTGGCGGTGGCCATGCTTCCGCTGCTCATTCAGTCGATGACCGTCGCTTCAAGAAACTCAAAGATTGCGTCGGCAACGCAGGTCGTTGGTCAGCAGCTTGAGCAGCTCCGGGCCTCCGGGTCCAGCTGCAGTGCTGTCAAGCTTTTTGTGGCCGACACCCCAGCGGTCGTCGCCGGCCCTGCGGGCACCCTGCAGCCGCATCTGGAGTTCATCGGCCTCCCCGCCGGAGACATTTGTCAGGTTCCGTACCTGCGTACGGTCACAGTGCACGTGTGGGTCACGGCAGTCGGTTCAACTCCGACCATCTCCGAGGCAAGCAAGCACGTGTTGTTGGATACTCCATGAGGACGCTCACCATAGTCCTGAGACCCAAATCGGATGTGGGCATGACCCTCGTTGAGCTGCTGTTGTACATGGGTCTTTCTCTGGTGGTCCTCTTTGTGGCTGGGGCCATGCTGATTAGCTCAACTCGGGCGCAGACCCAGGTGAGCGGAGCGACTTCAGCGTCAACCGCTGGTCAGCTCATCATGCGGTCCGTTCAGGCTGGCGTGCGGAACGCATCCGATGTCGATCTCGCTGTCCCCAGCACCGGTACTCAAGTTCTTACAGTTCGGACCCAGGGTGGCCAAACCCCTGTGCAATGGTCGTGTCAGGCTTGGTACTTCACTCCCGCCGCGGGCGGGAGTCTGTATACGAAGCGGATTCCGGCCACGGTCGCGATTCCGGCACCCGGCAGTCTCTCATCCTGGACACTGCTCGGCACTGGCGTGAGCGTTTCGGGTGCTCCTGTCTTCACCGTGTCCGCTGGGTTGGTAACGGTGAACCTCAGCATCAGCGCAGGTGCCGGAGCCCCCCAAGCCATGAAATCGACGTCGAACACACTAAATCTTGTGACAGTGGGGTCGCCATGCTTCTTGCCCTAGCCAGAACCCAAGAGCCGCGCGAGCGCGGAAGCGCGTTGGTCGCTGTCCTCGGCATAGCTGCGCTGATGATGATCGTCGGAGTGCTGATAGCGAGCATGGCAGTGACCGCGCTGGGTTTCACCAGCACGACTCGTGCGGGTATCCAGGCGAAGACAGCAGCCGAAAGCGGAATCAACGTTGCGGTGGTCGAGCTCCGCAGCGGAACTTGCACTGCGAGTCGAACCGCTGCAACGACGCCCGCGTATACCTACAAGGTCTCTTACTCGACGGCAGCGACCGGTGATACGTGGGTCCTGAACACCTGTCCGCCCTACGCGGATCAGACCGTGAAACGCGTCAAAATCGTTTCGACGGGCACCGCTAAAGCGCAAACCGCTGCAGGAGTTACTGCGCAGAACACGACGTCCGTCGAGGCTATCTACCCTTACACACCAGCCGTACTGCCTGGCATCACGGCCACCGGCGCGGCGATGTACTTCCATGGAAGCGTCAGCTTTAAGAACAACGGTAACCTCATCGTTGCCGCGGGCGGACCGCCGGCCATTCAGGTGTCTGACGGCGACTTCAGCTGCGATAACGGGAGCCTGATTCAGGGGGACGTGGTCGTCGCCCGCGGCAATTTGTCCATCGTGACCTGCACTATGCAGGGGAACGTCTGGGCATCCGGAACGGCGACTCTGGGTACCATCACCGGCAATCTCACTGCGCTAAACCCCACGCGCCCTGCTGGGGTGAGCGGCACGTACACGAGCGGAGGCTCAATACCGGCTGTTCCGAACTGGGTTTCCTTCGGCTTCACAGCGACGGATTGGGTTGATTCGACCGGCACCGCCTTCAACGTGATTCCCATCGGCGCTGACTGCAAGCTTTCGACAACAATGATGAGCGCGGTTGCAGCAACAGGATCCACCCCGGTCATCATCGACGCAATGGCGTGCACGACCGGGGTGATCGCCTCAGCTTCGAGTGTCAGCCTGCCGAATGATGTCGTTATCTTTGCCCCCATGTTCAACTGGAGCAACAATCTGACATTTAAGTCCTCGGTCAGTACTCAACCGCGCAAACTTTGGTTCATTACTCCTGATATTACGAACACTGACCCGCCGACCTGCGACTACACGCAGCAGGGGAACTTCATAATCAACAACTCGTTCGAGATCGATTCGACAGTGTCTGCCATGCTCTACACCCCCTGCCAATTTGTGGCTAACAACACGTTCAAATGGCGGGGGCAGATGTACGCCAATGGCTCCCTCAACTCATTTTGGAACAACACCGGCTTCACCTACGCGGGCCTCGGTCTCCCCGGTGTGGACCTTGGAACAGGAACGAACACAGCCGGTGGTTCGGGCGGCTCGCCAGCGACACTGAGAACGTTGTTATCCATGCGCGACGTGAAACTGGGCGGCTGAGTTGCCTGCACTTCTTGTTGGGGGTCTGGGACTCCTGATCGGCTCTTTCCTCAACGTCGTGGTCTATCGGCTACCGCTCGGGCTGTCCTTGGTCGCGCCGCCAAGCGCGTGCGGCGGCTGCGGCGCTCGAATTCGTCCCCGGGATAACATTCCTGTTCTGTCTTGGCTGCTGCTCCGCGGTCGCTGTCGCGAATGCAGCGTCAGAATTTCGGCACGGTACCCACTAGTTGAGCTGGGCACTGCCATATTCTTCGGGCTGGTCGCATGGAAAGTGCTGGCAGTTGTCCCCGGTGGGGCCATCCCGACACCAGGATCGGCGACCGCAGGTGTTCTGACCCTGGCGGCCTTCTTGTACCTCGCTGCAATCAGCGTCGCACTCGCGATAATCGACGTTGATACGCACACCCTTCCGAATCGGATTGTGCTCCCCGCCTACCCGGTTGCGGCCATCCTATTGACGTCGGCGTCTCTGCTCGGTGGGGATTCAGCACGTCTCATCCCAGCAGTCATCGGCTGCGTGGTCCTCTTTGGGCTCTACATGCTCATGGCTCTTGCCTACCCGGCAGGAATGGGGCTGGGCGATGTCAAACTCGCGGGGGTCCTTGGCCTCTTCCTGGGATGGCTTGGTTGGGGGCCGCTTGCGGTGGGCGCATTCTCCGCATTTTTGCTGGGCGGCCTCTTCGCGCTCCTGCTCCTCGTCACGCGGCGGGCAAGCCGCAAGAGCGGGATCCCGTTCGGCCCATGGATGCTGGCCGGTGCCTGGCTTGGGATCTTCTATGGTGAGCAGATAGCTAGTGGCTATTTGTCGTTATTTGGATTGGCATGACGGTTCGGCACATGAGGGAGAAGCAAAAATGGCAAGCGTCGTAGGAATTGACATCGGCACTGCCGGTCTGCGCGCCGTTGAGGTGAGCGACGCGGGTAAGGCGAAGCCAACACTCGTGCGCTACCACGAGGCTCCCCTGCCGGAGGGGGCGGTCAATCGCGGCGAAGTGGCTGAACCGAACACCGTCGCGGCGGCGCTCAAGAGCCTGTGGTCAGCCGGCGGGTTTAAGAGCAAGAATGTCGTGCTGGGCATGGGCAACCACCGGGTGCTGGCACGCGATCTGACGGTGCCCAAGATGTCGATCAGACGGATTCGTGAATCGCTGCCCTTCCAGGTCCAGGACATGCTGTCCGTCCCGGTCGCGGATGCACTGCTCGACTTCTACCCGATCTCCGAAAAGGAAGGAGAGTCCGGGCCGGAAATCAGCGGACTGCTCATTGCGGCGGTGAAAGAAGCCGTGCTGGGCAATGTCAAAGCTGTGCAGCTGGCCGGCTTAACCCCGGTCGAAGTCGACCTCATTCCCTTCGCGCTCAGCCGGGTCATCTACCGTAGTGAGAAAACGGATGGTGCCGTTGCCCAAATCGACGTCGGGGTTGCCACCACGACAGTAGTGGTCACCCTTGCAGGCGTCCCGCAGTTTCTTCGCCTCATCCCTGCCGGCGGGGGTGATCTCACGCAGGCCCTCGTTCTACGGCTTGGGGTCACCGTGGATGATGCGGAGGCGCTCAAGCGGAGACTCGGGCTCGGCGCTGTCTCTAACGCGGAGGAGCAAGCCGCTGCGACAGTTATATCTGAAGTTACGACCGAACTGCTTAACAGCCTTCGAAACACCGTGAACTACTTCGCCAATACCCGAAAGCACATGCCGGTGACTCGGATTGTGCTGACTGGCGGTGGTGCGCAACTGAGTGGTTTCGCCGCCGCTCTGGGTGAGTTGACACGCCTTCCGGTATTTGCGGCAGACCCGTCCGCGGCGGTGCACCTCGGACGCGGTGTTGACGCGCAAACGCTGCAACAGACTCGTGGCGCCTTTTCGGTGGCACTGGGACTCGCGTTGGGGAGCCAGGCATGAGCCGCGCAAAGCACAGCGAAGAGCTGATGCTCGGTGTAGAACCACGCGTCGATCTGCTCCCACCGGAAGTGAAAGCTGGCAAAAAGGCCAGGGAAACGCGACGTCGGCTGGGCGCTGTTCTTGTCGGTGTGCTCGTGCTGGTTGGCGCCGGGACTGCCGCCGCTTCGTGGCAGGCTGAACAGAGCCGCATGCAGCTTGCTGATGCTCAATCCCGGAGTACAGAGTTGCTCGCGGAGCAGGCAAAGTACGCTGAGGTCAATCAAATCCAAGCGGCCCTTGACATAACCGTGGCGGCACGAGAGTTCGGTTCGGCCACCGAGATCGACTGGAAGGCCTACCTCTCCGAGGTCAAGGCGGTCCTGCCCGCGGACGTGTCGATCGACTCCGTGGGGGTTGACTCCGCATCGCCACTGGTGGCATATGGGCAGCCAACCGCGCCGCTGCAAGCAGCCCGTGTCGCCACGCTCTCTCTTGGCCTGACCAGCCCAAACCTTCCAACAGTGCCGGAGTGGTTGGATGCGCTCAGGGGCCTACCAGGCTATGCGGATGCCAACCCGGGATCGATCTCGTTGTCGACTGATGGCGCATACACGGTGGAACTAGTCATGCACATCAACTCCGATGCCTACTCAAATCGCTTCGCAAGCACGGAGGAAAAGTAACTATGGACCTCAACAGGCTTTGGGTATTCGGCACCGTCATACTCATCGGTGCCGCAGCCGTTCTCGGCTGGGTGCTGGGTGTTGCGCCCAAACTCGATGAAGCGCAATTGGCCGACGCGGACCGAGAGATTGTCGAAACACAAAACTCGGCCTACGAGGCTCAGGTCTCCACGCTGAAAAAGAAATTCGACAGCATCGTTAGTCTTCGAACTGATTTGTCGTCCCTCAGAATGGCGGTTCCGAGCGCAGCGGAAATTCCCGACTTCGTCGCTCAGTTGGACACGATTGCGCAGCAGCACCAGGTGACGTTGACATCCATCCTGGTTAGCGACGCCCAACCGTACGTTCCTGTTGTTGCCGTCGCCCCTGTTGAACCGGTCGCGGAACCCGCCGAAGAAAGTCAGCCGGCACCCACGCCGGCACCCATAGCAGTCGCAGCCCCGACCGCGGCCGAAGTCGCAGCGGCCTTGGCTCCGCAGCCGAATGAGCTAATCACTGGCACTAACTTCGTATCCGTGCCGATCTCGCTCAGTGTTACTGGAAGCTATGGGAACGTTCTCGACTTTCTGGAGAGCCTCCAGAAAGGCACCCGTTTGGTGATGGTCACCACGTTCGCCACATCGGAAGGGTCAGCCACAACACCAGCGTCGGGCGGGCCGATTCCCGCTGCCGCGGTCGGAACTGAAGCAACAGAAACTGCCGTCATATCCACGGACGTGGTTGCGTCGATCGCAGGCCTCATCTACGTGCTGCTCGATCCGGCCGCCTCACCAACTCCCGCAGAGTAACCCGACCCGACACATCGCCCCGCCAGGTCACGCCTCCCTCGACCGGGGGAGTCGCATTGCTAAGATTGTGGCTGATCGTCCCGGCCAACCACAAGGAGCGCACCATGAGCGACACAACGTCCCCTGAGGGCAACCGCAACCGTAACAACGACCCGAGTCCTGAACCGGTCGACTACGCCGGCCATGAAGAGCGCACGGATGCCCCCGACTACACCGGCACCGGCTCCCACTCCGCTCCGGCCGAGTCCGGCGACGCGACCGATGCTGCCGCTGAGACACCGGCGCACTACCCGGCCACCCCCGTCGGCGAGCCGATCTCCTATGACACCCCCGCGACCTCCCGCGAGCCCGCGACGCCCACCTACGTGCCCGCCGCCTCCGTGAACATCGCCCCGGTGAACACCACCGCCGAGACCCGGCGCATCGAGCCGGTCGAGAACCCGGCTGCGACCCCATCAGAGGCCCCACCCGCCGAGGCCTACGCCCCCACGAACACCACGGCGCAGCCCCCCGTCTACATCCAGGCGCCGACCGCTCCCCGCTACAAGAGCAACCGCGGCCCCGGCGTGCTGATCGCCCTGCTCTCTACCGTCATCTTCGCCGCCCTCTACGCCGTGGTCGCGTTCGTGCTGTCCGGCATCGGCAGCTTGTCCATTGCGGACACGGCCTCGAAGTTCACCGACTTCATCGTGCTGCCCATCTTCTACGTGCCGGTCATCTTCTTCTTCGTCGCGTTCGCCCTTCTGGTGCTGATCGTGAACCGCGGCGGCTGGTGGGCCTACGTGCTCTTCGGCTTCCTGGTGGCCGTGGCCGTCTACTTCTCCTACATCGGTGCGGCGCTGTTGAGCGTGCAGGCCTGGAACTTCACGCCCGACCAGGCGGCGCGCTTCATCAGCCAGCAGTGGCTGAACCCGGGGGCCATCGCCGCTGCGGTCGTCGCCCGCGAGGTGCCGATCTGGGCCGGCGCCTGGATCGCCCGCAACGGCCGTGCCGTCACCGAACGCAACGCTGCAGCGAAGGCCGAATACGACCGCGTCCTCGCCGCCGGACCGCAGGGCCTCCGCAGCAACTAGTCGTTCGACGCCCGGCGCTCAGCGTGCCGGGCCCCAGCAGGTACGCCATCAAGGAGGAGCGATGCGAAATTACCAGAAGTACGCGACGGTCGTCGCCGTCTTCGCGGCAGTGCTCCTTGCCGCGCTCCTCGTCGCCGCCTTCGGAATGATCAGCCTGCTGACCGACACGGATGTCATCAGTGACCCCAACGCCGGACCTCTCGTCGGCCCGTTCATGACCGCCGCCGCCGTGGTGCTGGTGTTCACCCTGATGCTGCTGCTCGGGCTGCGCACCAGACCGGAGAACCAGCGGATCGCCGTCGGGTACTCCCTCGGCACCGGGGTCGCCGCGCTTGTCGTCTTCGTTCTGGTGGGCGGGGTGCTCTACGCGCTCGGCACCGGGGTGCCGGCCGACACCGCCGGGCTCCCGGGCGACAGCGTCGGGTTCGCAGCCTCCGTGCTGCTGGGCCCGTTCGCGGTGACCACCGGCATCCTCTCCTTCATCGTCACCCTGCTCTACTCGCTGGTCCTCGCCTCACGGATGCCCGAACGCGGCCCCCCGAAATGGCCGTGGGAGCAAGGCGAAGACTGAAACCCCGCCGGCCTGAAAGTCGCTGACTGCGGAGCACTCCGATCGGGTACCCTTGACTCTCATGGGCGGTTCCATCGAGTTGCGGGTCAGCCAACAGGTTGACGACTGGCTCAACTGGCTGCCTCGCTGGCGCCCGGGCACGCATCGCGGCCGCTCACGCCTGTGCCGCACCTGCTTCGGGTCGCCGGTCATCGCCGCCGCCGGCCTCGCCACGGATGTCCCGCACGCCGTGCAGCACGCCCTCGCCATGCGCCTGAAGCACCTGATCGACGCCGAGGTCGACGAGTTCACCGAGACGCACCTCCCCCTGCTGCTCCGGGAGATCCGCCTGAACGAGGAGCGCAAGCAGGCCGCGTTGACCTACCGCCCCGCTGAGGACCTCGACCCGGCCTACACCGGCCTCGAGCTCGACCCGCCGGCACCGCCCGACGCCCCCTACCTCTTCACGTTCGCCGAACTCGCCCGGCCCGAGGCATCCGTGGCCCTGCCCGTTGACCCGCCTCCCTTGACCGACGAGGAGAAGGCGGCCATCCGCGCCGAGGTCACACGCGCCGACGAACACGCGGCGCTGGTCGGCGGTCGGGTCTGCGCCGAACTGTCCCGGCACCGTGAACGGATGCGCAGCGCCGTCACCGAATTCGTCGAACCCTGGGTGATCGCTCTCCTCGCCGACCTCGACACCGCGCTCGATTCCCCGCTCTGGCCGCACGGCCCCTGAACAACACCTGAACGAACCCCTTGGGCCGCGTGATCCATTTGACCCAGCGGTCACCCCCGGGATATCCTCTGAAGGTGTGCGCTTTGTCGTGCGCTTGAGTCATGCCACCGCGATCTTGTCGTGCCGCACCTTAGGCGCCTTGATGTGGCACTCACACAGGGTGTGCTCTCCGAGCAGCCCCCACGGCATACCCACTACGGCTCGCGAAACCCATTCCGCGTGTTTCGGTGGGTCCAGATGAACTCGATTGGGCCGGAAACGGAGCGATTCGAATGCTAACCATCAATGAGCTGTCACCGTGCAGCACAAACAAGGAGTAATTAGTGCCCACCATTCAGCAGTTGGTACGAAAGGGCCGCAGCCCCAAGGTCACCAAGACCAAGGCGCCCGCCCTGAAGTCCAACCCCCAGCAGCGCGGCGTGTGCACCCGTGTTTACACGACCACGCCGAAGAAGCCGAACTCGGCCCTCCGCAAGGTCGCCCGCGTCAAGCTGTCGAACGGTACCGAGGTCACCGCCTACATTCCCGGCGAGGGTCACAACCTCCAGGAGCACTCGATGGTGCTCGTCCGCGGTGGTCGTGTGAAGGACCTCCCCGGTGTTCGATACAAGATCGTTCGCGGCGCACTGGACACCCAGGCCGTCAAGAACCGCAAGCAGGCTCGTAGCCGCTACGGCGCCAAGATGGAGAAGAAGTAATGCCTCGTAAAGGCCCAGCGCCCAAGCGTCCCGTTATCGCTGACCCGGTATACGGCGCCCCCATCGTCTCCCAGCTCGTCAACAAGATCCTCCTCGACGGCAAAAAGGGCCTCGCCGAGCGCATCGTTTACGATGCACTCGAAGGCGTCGTTGCCAAGAACGGTGCGGATGCCGTCGTCACCTTGAAGAAGGCACTCGACAACGTGCGCCCGACCCTTGAGGTGCGTTCGCGCCGCGTCGGTGGTTCCACCTACCAGGTGCCCGTCGAAGTCAAGCCGCACCGCGCCAACACCCTGGCTCTGCGCTGGTTGACCAGCTACGCCAAGGCTCGTCGCGAGAAGACGATGACCGAGCGTCTCACCAACGAAATCCTCGACGCATCCAACGGCCTCGGCGCCGCTGTGAAGCGCCGCGAGGACACGCACAAGATGGCCGAGGCGAACAAGGCCTTCGCTCACTACCGCTGGTAGTCGCGCTCCGGAATCCGGGCTTGTCGAGAGCAGATCTCGATGGGCCCGGCGACCGGATGCTCTGTTTCGCCCCAAGATCCACAAGCAAACTTCCGGAGGACCCCCGTGGCACTTGACGTGCTCACCGACCTGAGTAAGGTCCGCAACATCGGCATCATGGCTCACATTGATGCCGGCAAGACCACCGTCACTGAGCGCATCCTGTACTACACGGGTGTCAATCACAAGATCGGCGAGACGCACGACGGCGCCTCGACCATGGACTGGATGGCGCAGGAGCAGGAACGTGGCATCACCATCACGTCTGCCGCGACGACCTGTTTCTGGGCCTCAAATCAGATCAACATCATCGACACCCCCGGCCACGTCGACTTCACCGTTGAGGTGGAGCGTTCGCTCCGCGTCCTCGACGGCGCCGTCGCAGTGTTCGACGGCAAGGAGGGCGTTGAGCCCCAGTCGGAGACCGTCTGGCGCCAGGCCGACAAGTACGACGTGCCCCGCATTTGCTTCGTCAACAAAATGGACAAGCTCGGAGCCGACTTCTTCTACACGGTCGACACCATTGTCAAGCGCCTCGGTGCGAAGCCGCTCGTCATCCAGCTGCCCATCGGCGCCGAGAACACCTTCGAAGGTGTTGTCGACCTCGTCGAAATGCGTGCACTGACTTGGCGCGGCGACTCCAAGGGTGACGTCGAGATGGGCTCCAAGTACGCCATCGAAGAGATCCCGGCCGACCTCGCCGAGCAGGCCGCGGAATACCGCAAGCTGCTCCTCGAAACCGTCGCCGAGACCGACGACGACCTTATGGAGAAGTACTTCTCCGGCGAAGAGCTCACCGTCTCCGAGATCAAGCACGCGATTCGGGGGCTCACGGTCTCTAGCGAGATCTATCCGGTCCTCTGCGGTTCCGCGTTCAAGAACCGCGGCGTTCAGCCGATGCTTGACGCAGTCGTCGACTACCTCCCCACCCCGCTCGACGTGCCGGCCATTGAGGCCCACGACGCGCGCGACGAGGAAAAGGTCATCATGCGTCACCCCGACGCGACGGAGCCGTTCACGGCCCTCGCGTTCAAGGTCGCCGTTCACCCGTTCTTCGGTCGTCTGACCTACGTTCGCGTGTACTCCGGTCACCTTGACTCCGGCGCCCAGGTCGTCAACTCGACCAAGGGCAAGAAGGAGCGCATCGGCAAGATCTTCCAGATGCACGCCAACAAGGAGAACCCGGTGGCCTTCGTGACCGCCGGTCACATCTACGCGGTCATCGGCCTCAAGGACACCACCACAGGCGACACCCTGTGCGACCCGAACGCGCAGGTCGTGCTCGAGTCGATGACGTTCCCTGACCCGGTCATCGAGGTTGCGATCGAGCCGAAGACGAAGCAGGATCAGGAGAAGCTGGGTCTTGCGATCCAGAAATTGGCCGAAGAAGACCCGACCTTCCGCACCGAGCAGAACCAGGAAACTGGTCAGACGGTCATCAAGGGAATGGGTGAACTTCACCTGGACATCCTGGTCGACCGGATGCGACGTGAATTCAACGTCGAAGCCAACGTCGGCAAGCCTCAGGTCGCCTACCGCGAGACCATCCGCAGGGCGGTCGAGCGTCACGACTACACGCACAAGAAGCAGACCGGTGGATCCGGGCAGTTCGCGAAGATTCAGATCGCGATCGAGCCGCTCGAGATCACTGCCGAGAAGAGCTACGAGTTCGTCAACAAGGTCACGGGTGGCCGCATCCCCCGGGAGTACATCCCCTCGGTGGACGCAGGAATCCAGGATGCGCTGCACGTTGGCGTCCTGGCCGGCTACCCGATGGTGGGCGTCAAGGCAAGCCTGCTTGACGGCGCCGCGCACGACGTCGACTCCTCGGAGATGGCGTTCAAGATTGCCGGTTCGATGGGCTTCAAGGAAGCCGTTCGTAAGGCTGACCCTGTTCTGCTCGAGCCGCTGATGGCCGTCGAAGTTCGTACGCCCGAGGAATACATGGGCGACGTCATCGGCGACCTCAACTCGCGTCGTGGACAGATCCAGACCATGGAGGACGCTCAGGGCGTGAAGGTAATTCGCGCCAACGTGCCGCTGTCGGAGATGTTCGGATACATCGGTGACCTGAGGTCGAAGACCTCGGGCCGCGCGGTGTACTCGATGACCTTCGAGAGTTACGCGGAGGTCCCCAGGGCCGTGGCCGAAGAGATCATCCAGAAGAACAAGGGCGAATAGCCTGAGGCTTCCGGTCTCTCCGGGCCTTCGGGCCCAAATCGCTTCGGCCTCCCGGCCCGAGTAGCATAAGTACACAAATCCAGCAGTTTCACCGGCCGCAAACCAGCGGTCGATGGAGCCATGAGTCCTGAGGAGGACCCACAGTGGCCAAGGCCAAGTTCGAGCGGACCAAGCCGCACGTAAACATCGGAACGATCGGTCACGTTGACCACGGAAAGACCACGCTGACTGCAGCGATCTCCAAGGTCCTTGCCGACACGTACCCGTCCAAGACGAACGTTCAGCGCGACTTTGCGTCGATCGACTCGGCTCCGGAAGAACGCCAGCGCGGTATCACGATCAACATCTCGCACGTTGAGTACGAGACCGAAAAGCGTCACTATGCGCACGTAGACGCACCGGGCCACGCTGACTACATCAAGAACATGATCACCGGTGCAGCTCAGATGGACGGGGCGATCCTTGTGGTTGCTGCTACTGACGGCCCGATGGCTCAGACCCGTGAGCACGTTCTGCTCGCGAAGCAGGTCGGCGTGCCGTCCCTGCTCGTGGCACTGAACAAGTCCGACATGGTTGACGACGAAGAGATCCTCGAGCTCGTTGAGCTCGAGGTTCGCGAACTCCTCTCCGCCCAGGGCTTCGACGGCGACAACGCTCCCGTCGTGCGCGTTTCCGCACTCAAGGCGCTTGAAGGCGACGAGAAGTGGGTCGGCAACATCCTTGAGCTCATGAAGGCTGTCGACGACTACTTCCCGGAGCCCGTCCGCGACAAGGACAAGCCCTTCCTGATGCCGATCGAGGACGTCTTCACGATCACCGGTCGTGGAACCGTCGTCACCGGCCGCGCCGAGCGTGGAACCCTCAAGATCAACTCCGAGGTCGAGGTTGTCGGCATCCGCCCGACCATCAAGACCACGGTCACGGGTATCGAGATGTTCCACAAGCAGCTCGACGAGGCATGGGCCGGCGAGAACTGTGGCCTTCTTCTTCGTGGCACCAAGCGCGAAGACGTCGAGCGCGGCCAGGTTGTCGTCAAGCCGGGTTCGGTCACGCCGCACACCGACTTCGAGGGCACCGCGTACATCCTGTCGAAGGATGAGGGCGGGCGTCACAACCCGTTCTACGCGAACTACCGCCCGCAGTTCTACTTCCGCACCACGGACGTCACCGGCGTCATCACGCTGCCTGAGGGCACCGAGATGGTCATGCCCGGCGACACTACCGACATGAACGTCGCGCTGATCCAGCCGATCGCCATGGAAGAGGGCCTCGGCTTCGCCATTCGTGAAGGTGGCCGCACCGTCGGCGCCGGAACGGTGACCAAGATCATCAAGTAGTTCCCTTCAGAAAATGGGGTCGGTCCTTCGGGGCCGGCCCTTTTTTTCGTCCCCGACTTGCGGGGCCAGTTGATCCCGAATCGCCCAGGAACTAGCCTTGAAATGAACCTCAACCGCCCCAGATCGGAGCACCCCGTGAATTTCAACGACATCAGCCGCAAAGCGCAGGAGTTCCTCAAAACAGAGAAGGGCGAGAAGATCGCCGACAAGATCCTCGACGGGGGCGCCGCCGCCGCGAACAAGGTCACCGGCAACAAGCACGCCGACAAGATCAAGGATGCCCGAGCGGCGGCGGACAAACACCTCGGTCGCGGGGACGGTCCGACCGACCGCGACGCTCGAGGCACTGGCCCCGACGGCAGGTAACCGCTGGTCGAGCTCACTTCGGTGACCGAGCGCACCGTGGCGCGGGTCGTGCGCCGGTTCGCGCGTGGCATGCCACCTGCGAACGGGCGCAGCACCCGCGCATCGGGATGCGCCCCGTTCTCCACAGGCGGGTTGCCCGGAGGGGAGTGTGCAGATCCCTGTGGCGACGCGGTGCTGGGGACGCAACAGTGCACAGTGGGCGGATGCCTGACTCACCTGAAGAGCACGTCTCACCCAACGGCCTCCTCCTCGCGTCCGATCTCCGCAGGGCCTTCGGCGTCGACCTCCGGCTCCGCCGCCAGGCGGAGAGGGGCGAACTGCACAGGCTCGCTCGCGGCCAGTACATGGACGCCGCCGAGTGGGCGGCGCTGACCCCGGACTAGCTGTTGTTCCCACACAGGTTGTGAGCGTGGCGTGAGCTAAAAAAGTGAGGACCTCCGGTATCGATTGGGTTACCACACTCAACACGATGCAACGGAGGCC